>WGCB01000116.1 GCA_015494005.1 Caldilineaceae bacterium | reverse complement strand
GTCATGGGGCTGGGCTGGTGGCCCGGAGGCATCGGCGCTTCCTTGACCGGCTGGCTGGCGGACCGGGTGGGGTTGAACGGGGCCCTGGGCTTCCTCCTCCTGCCGCCCCTGGTGGGCGCGGCGGCCATGGCCCTCTACGCCTGGCGCTATGCCCGGTCCACTCCCCGAAGACCCTGATGGGACCCCGTCGGGGTTCGCCAGAGCCGCCCGGGCATGGCCGCTTGCGCTTGGGTGAGCACGGTATGGAGAGCACCGTCCTCCTGAGCTCCGCTCCTCGATTTCTGGGTGCATTTCCTGGTGCTGGTGGAACGATTGGCGTTCCGCAACGTTTTTACAGCAGAAAGTTTGGCAGCAGAAACGTTGCGTTCCAGTTTGCCCCAACACCAGGAGGAATCCCCATGACGGTTACGCCTGAGATCACACGCACCCCCGCCACTTTCCCAGCCGATGCTTCCCCAAAGGCCCCATCCCTCACCCTGGACTCCCTCTTTGCAGCCACACGGGCGGATCCGGACAAGGTCGCGGTGGTCACCTGCCGGAATGGCCAGGTGCAGGGCCTCTCCTACGGGGAGCTCATGGAGAAGGCCCGCCGGCTCATCGGTGGGCTGGGGCAACAGGGCCTGGAGCCCGGAGATCGGGTCCTGGTCCTGGTGCGACCCGGGGAGACCCTTTTCGTCACCATCCTGGGCCTGCTTCTGGGCGGGATGGTGCCCGTGTTGGTGGACCCAGGCCGGGGCATCTCCCAGATGCTCGCCTGCATCCAGGACGCGCAGGTGGACGGCGTCATCGGTCTGCGCCGGGTGCGACTGTTGCGTTGGCTGCGTCCCCGGGCCTTCCAGCACGTGAAGACCTGGGTGACCACCGACGGCCGCTTTCCCGGGACGGTGCCCCTGTCGAGGCTGTTGGAAGCCCCACCCCAGGATTCGCCGGCCATTGACCCGGAAAGCACGGCCATTATCGTCTTCACTTCCGGGAGCACAGGGCCGGCCAAGGGAGTGGAGATGACCTACCGCAATCTGGAGGGCTCCTTCGCTTGTTTTCGAATCTTGATGGGGGAGCAGCGGCCTGGGGAGATGGATCTGATGGCCCTGCCAGCGGTCTCGCTCATCAGTCTGGGGCTGGGACGGAGCTGCCTCATCCCCGACATCGATTTCTCCAAGCTGGCCCAGGTGGATGCCGTTCACCTGTTGAGCCATTTCCAGCGTTTTCCCGTCAGTGTGGCCTTCCTCTCGCCCATCCTCTGCTACAAGCTGGCGGACCTGGCCGCCACGGACCCCACGCCTCTGCCCAAGGTCCGAGTCATGATGACTGGCGGCGCGCCCATCCCCAACCGGGTGGCGGTGAACCTGCGCAAGCTGCTTCCCGCTGGCGAGTTCTATCCTTCCTTGGGCGCCACGGAAGTGCTTCCTGTCACTCTCATGCGGGCCCAGGAGATCGAAGAGGAGACAGGCGTCCTGACGGAGCAGGGCAAGGGGGTCTGTGTGGGGCGGCCTCTACCCCAGACCGAGGTGCGCATCGTCCAGCCTGTGGACAGCCCTATCCCCTTCTGGCAGGACGAGCTCCAGCTTCCTCCCGGCGAGATCGGTGAAATCGTCGTGCGTGGGCCCCAGGTCAGCCCTCGCTACCACCGGCGGGAGGCCGAGACCCGCCTGGCCAAGATCCAGGATCCGGCCGGCGGCTTCTGGCACCGCATGGGGGACATGGGCTACCTGGACGAGCGCGGGAGGCTCTGGTTCTGCGGGCGCAAGAAACATCGGGTGATCGTCGAGGAAGAGGTCTTCTACCCGGTCTGCGTGGAGGGGATCTTCAACACCCTGCCCTTCATCTATCGCTCTGCGCTGGTGGGGGCTGGCGGGGCCTTGGCCCTGGTGGTGGAGCCCCGGCGCAAGCCCTCGCCCCAAGAGGCCCAAGCGTGGCGCCAGCGCATCCTGGCCCTGGCCGCGGACCACGCGCTCCCGTTGCGCCATGTGCTCTTCTACCCCAAAGCCTTCCCCACGGACCGCCGCCACAACTCCAAGATCGAGCGCCTGGAG
>WGCB01000115.1 GCA_015494005.1 Caldilineaceae bacterium | reverse complement strand
GGGGTGACCACAGGCAGGGCGTCCGTGGCCACCTCCACCAGGAAGGCGGCGATCCAGCGCCCGGAGTCCAGGAGGTACCAGGAGCCGTCGGCCAGCGCGCCCAGGACCTTGACCGTCTCCCCGGCCTCGGCCCGGCCCAGGATGGGGTAGTCCGTGCCCGGGCCGGCCCGCAGGTTGGCCGTCTTCAGGACCGTGCCCGTCACCGGGGACGGTGTGGGGGTGGGCGTCGGTGTGGGCAGGAGGGTCTCCACCTGGGCTGGGCTGGCCTGGCCCAGGGTGACGGTCACCTGGGCGTCCGAGGGCGGGTCCACCAGCCGAGCCTGGGCCTGGAAGGAGTCGCTCACCACCTGGGTGCCCGAGAGGACTACCTGGGCGTCCAGGAGCAGGTCCAGGGTGAAGGTGGCGCCCACCGTCTCTGTGACGCCGGCAGGCAGGAGCACGGCGATTTCCACGGGGAGCCGACGCTGGGAGCGCACCAGGAGGGGTCCGCTGGCCTGGCCGTAGACGGTGAAGGCGCCGACCAGGGCCAGGGTGGTCACCGCGCCCAGGACGAAGCCGGTGAGTCCGCGCAGAAGGCGTGGGTTGGATGGGGATGGCATGCGTTTCATGGGACGAACCTCGTGCTGGATGGAATCGGTGTCTGGAGCGATGTGCGGTGGATTGTCCGCGGAGACACTCCAGAGATACCACAACAGGGCCGCACAGAAAAGAGCCATTCGCACAAGTTTTGTTCCGGATCCGGGCCAAAAGTAAAGGAGGCGCCCGGTTGGACGCCTCCTGCGGTTCACCAGACCTGTCTGTGACGTTATTTCAGCTCCCGGCGGGTGTAGCCCAGGATGGTGCGGGCCACGATCAGGGTGTTGATCTGGCCGGTCCCCTCGTAGATGTCGTTGATCTTGGCGTCCCGCATCCACTTCTCCGCCAGGGTGGCCGTGGAGTAGCCCAGGGGCCCCAGGAGCTCCACCGCCTTCTGGGTCACCCAGGTGACCACCTTGCCCGCCTTGACCTTGGCCATGG
This sequence comes from Caldilineaceae bacterium, assembly GCA_015494005.1. GTDB lineage: Bacteria > Chloroflexota > Anaerolineae > Caldilineales > Caldilineaceae > S144-5. The sequence goes on along the minus strand of WGCB01000115.1, from coordinate 1,304 downwards.
AGGCGGCCAGCTTGTTCTCCGCGCCGGCGTCCAGCAGGGCCGTGGCTTTCAGGGTGAGCAGCCAGGCCACCCGCAGCTGGGCCTCCATCTCCAGCAGGTCCGCCTGGACGCTGCTCAGCTTCCAGCGAGGCTTGTTGTACTCCATGCGCACGCCCTGCTTGGCCAGGGTGTCCCGGGCGAACTCGAAGGCCGCCCGTCCCACGCCGATGGCGCTGGCCGCCACGATGGGCCGGGTGGCGTCGAAGGTGCGCATGGCCCCCTTGAAGCCCTTGTCTGTCTTCTTTTTGACCTCCGGATCCCCTAGAATGTTGTCCCCGGGGATGCGGCAGTCCTCCAGGACGAAGGAGACGGTGTCGCTGGCCCGGATGCCCAGCTTCTTCTCCTCCTTGACGATGGTCAGGCCCGGGGTCCCGGCCTCCACCACGAAGGGCTTCATGCCGGCCCGGCCCGCGCTCTTGTCCACCGTGGCCCAGACCACGATGATGCCGTCCGACTCCTCGTAGGCCAGCTTGCCGCTGGTACAGAAGATCTTCTGGCCGTTGAGCACCCACTCGTTGGTCTCCGGATCGTAGGTGGCGGTGGTCTGGATGTTGCTGGTGTCGGAGCCGGCCTGGGGCTCGGTCATGGCCATGGCGCCCCACTTGGGCTCCCCCTCCGTGAAGCGGCGCAGGAAGCGCTCCTTCTGCTCCGGGGTGCCCACGGCCTGGATGGCGGCCCCGGCCAGGGCGCTGGCGGGGATGCAGAGGTAGATGCCTGCGTCCCCCCAGCTGAGCATCTCGATCATGTGGACCAGGGTCATGTTGCCCAGGCGCTGCTTGGTCTGCTTCTCCTCGGCCACGGCCACGCCGCCCCCACCGTTCTCCCGGAGCCGGCGGTCCCGGCGCAGGGCGGCCTCCAGGTTGGCCCGCTCCATCTCCTTCATCTGGGGCCACATCATGTGGATGAAGTTCACCGGGCGCTCGTGCTCGTGCTCGTCGAAGTAGCGGCTCTCCGGCCGCATGACGTTCTCCGCCACCACCTTCACGGACTGGAGCTGTTTCTCGATCTCTCGGGGCAGTTTGAATTCGATAGGCATGTTCGGTCTCCTACACAGGAATCAGCGATGAACGAATGAGGGCTCGGGCAGGCTCAGGCCATGACCAGCCCTTCCCAGGTGGCGAAACCCCGGCCGTTGCGGTACCAGAGCTCCACCGGATGCTCTCGGACGTAGCCGTGACCGCCCAGGACCTGGACCGCGCCGTCGGTCACCTCCAGGACCATCTTGTCCGCGAAGGTCTTGGCCAGGACCGCCAGGCGAGAGGCGT
>WGCB01000114.1 GCA_015494005.1 Caldilineaceae bacterium | reverse complement strand
GACCAGCGGCTGGGACCGGTTCATGCTCTGGCGCACCATCGACGGCGCCGACCTCTACCGGGAGCCGGGCAACGAAAAGCAGAGCGATGGCGTCCTGCAGCCAGGCCTGAAGACGGTCATCCACGGCATCTTCGAGCCGCGGCGCTTCCTGGACCTGATCCACAACTTCGTGGTCTTCGAGGATGACGGCGCCCGGATCGTCAAAAAGGTGGCCGCCTACCACCAGTTCCACGCCACCAACAAGGCCCTGGAGTGCACCCTCTCCGCCTGCGGCATCGACGCCGACCCCCACCTGCTCCTGGCTCGGTTCCCCAAGATGGACGCCCACAACCCCTTGGTCGCCCGGGAGGCCAGGGAACACTACGGCCCAGGCAGCGACCACTTCGGCAGCCGCAAGATCGGTGTCATCTGGCACACCCAGGGCAGCGGCAAGAGCCTGCTCATGGCCTTCTTCGCCGGCAAGGTCATCCGCCACCCGGCCATGGAAAATCCCACCCTGGTGGTCATCACCGACCGCAATGACCTGGACGACCAGCTCTTCGCCACCTTCTCTAGCTGCAGCGACCTGATCCGACAGACGCCGGTCCAGGCAGAGAGTCGAGAGCATTTGAAGAAGCTACTCACCGTGCCCGCGGGCGGCGTCATCTTCACCACCATCCAGAAGTTCTTCCCCGAGGTCAAAGGCGGGCGCTACCCCCGGCTCTCCGATCGGCACAACATCGTGGTCATCGCGGACGAAGCCCACCGCAGCCAGTACGACTTCATCGACGGCTTCGCCCGGCACATGCACGATGCCCTGCCCAATGCCTCCTTCATCGGCTTCACCGGCACGCCCATCGAGCGGGACGACCGCAGCACCCCGGCCGTCTTCGGCGACTACATCGACAAGTACGACATCCTGCGGGCTGTGGAGGACGGGGCCACTGTGCCCATCTACTACGAGAGCCGCCTGGCCAAACTGGAATTACGGGAAGAGGAGAAACCCCGCATCGACCTGGAATTCGAGGAGATCACTGAAGGCGAGGAGGAAGAGACCCGCCACAAGCTGCGCACCAAATGGGCTGCGCTGGAGGCCATGGTGGGCGCGGAGAAGCGCATCGCCCTGGTGGCCGAGGACCTGGTGCAGCACTTCGAGAATCGCCTGGCTGTTCTGGACGGCAAGGGCATGATCGTCACCATGAGCCGACGCATTGCCGTGGAGATGTACAATGCCATTGTGAAGCTACGCCCCGAGTGGCACAGCGACGACGACGCCCAAGGCGCTATCAAGGTGGTCATGTCCGGCTCGGCCACGGATCCCCTGGACTGGCAGCCCCACATCCGCACCAAAGCCGGGCGAGAAGCCCTGGCCAAACGCTTCAAGAACCCGAATGATCCCCTCAAGCTGGTCATTGTGCGGGACATGTGGCTAACAGGCTTCGACTGCCCCGCCCTGCACACCATGTACGTGGACAAGCCCATGCGCAGCCACGGGCTGATGCAGGCCATTGCCCGGGTCAATCGGGTCTTCAAGGACAAACCCGGTGGCCTGGTGGTGGATTACCTGGGCCTGGCGGATCAGCTCAAGCGGGCCCTGGCCGACTACACCGCAGCCGGGGGACGAGGCGATGCCGCCATCGACCAGGAGCAGGCCGTGCGAGTCATGCAGGAGAAGCTGGAGGTGGTGCGGGCCATGTTCCACGGCTTCGACTATGCATCCTTGTTGGAGGCATCCCCGGAGGAGCGCATGGCTGGCATCGCCGCGGCCATGGACCACATCCTGCAACTGGAGGAGGGCAAGAAGCGCTACCTGCGGGAAGTGACCGCCCTTTCCAAAGCCTTTGCCCTGGCCACGCCCCACGAGAAAGCCCTGGCCGTGCGGGACGAGGTGGGCTTCTTCCAGGCCGTGCGTTCAGGCATCGCCAAAATGACCGTGACCGGCGAGGGCAAGACGCCCGACGAGCTGGACTCGGCCATCCGCCAGCTGGTCAGCCGGGCCGTGGTCTCGGACGAGGTCATCGACGTCTTCGCGGCGGCCGGCCTGCCTAAGCCGGACATCTCCATCCTCTCCGACGAATTTCTGGCCGAGGTGCGCCAGTTGCCTCAACGCAACCTGGCCGTGGAGTTGCTGCGCAAGCTGATCCAGGACGAGATCAAGGCCCGCTCGCGCCGAAACGTGGTGCAGGCCCGCTCCTTCGTCGAAATGCTGGAGCAGGCCATCCGGCGCTACCAGAACCGGGCCATCGAAGCCGCCCAGGTGATCGAGGAACTGATCCAGCTGGCCAAAGAGATGCAGGAGGCCCAGAACCGAGGCGAGGAGCTGGGCTTGAACGAGGATGAGATCGCCTTCTACGACGCGTTGGGGGTCAACGACAGCGCGGTGCAGGTATTGGGCGATGCAACATTGAAGCAGATCGCCCAGGAGTTGGTGCAGGCCGTGCGCCGCAGCGTCACCATTGACTGGAACCTGCGGGAGAACGCCCGGGCCCAGATGCGGGTGATCGTCAAGCGCATCCTGCGTCGCTACGGCTATCCGCCGGACAAGCAGGAGAAAGCCACCCAGACCGTGCTGGAGCAAGCGGAGGTGTTGTGTCAAGATTGGCTGGCAGTCTAGAGGAAAGGGACACCATCCTCTGGAAGCGGCTGGATGGGCCGGGCCACGAGTTCGCCCAGGTGATCTCCGGGCCGGACGGCCACACCCTCTCGGGGACAGCCGTCTTCCTTTCGAATGGCAAGCCCTGTTGCCTTCGCTACACTGTGACCTGTCTGCCCTCCTGGGAGACTCGCGCGGTCTCCGTGGCGGGGATGGTGGGTATGCGCCCGGTGCAGCTCTCTATTCGGGTCTCTCCAGAGGAAGATTGGTGGCTGAACGGAGTGGAACAGCCTGCGGTCCGGGGCTGTGTGGACGTGGACCTGGCCTTCAGCCCAGTGACTAACCTGTTGCCTATCCGCCGGGGGAAGCTAGGGGTGGGCCAGTCCCTGGCCGGGGTGGCTGCCTGGCTGCGTTTCCCTTCCTTTGTCCTGGAGCCCCTGAGCCAGAC
>WGCB01000113.1 GCA_015494005.1 Caldilineaceae bacterium | reverse complement strand
GGGGACGCGCAGCACCGTCTCTGCGCTCTGGCTCACCTCGGCCCGGGCCAGGAGGGAGGGGTGGAGCAGGTCGCTCAGGATGGGTCGGGCCTTGGGCGCGTTCTGGAGCAGGGCCATCAGATCGATGCCTGTGGCCTGCCAGCTCCACATGTAGAGGGGAATGGCCAGGGCCAACAGCAGCAGCCACCGTCCCCAGCGGGTGAAAGCACTTCGGTTATCCATGTCTCTCCGAGAAAAATGGGTTGACTCTCGTTCGCTCCCCTGGCTGTGGGGCCTGGCGCTGGAGCCTCGTCATGCTAGGCCATGCCCGGAACCATGGGCTAGACCACCCGCCGCCGCACTTCTCGGCTCAGGAAGTCCAGCACGGTGACCACCAGCGCGATGGCCCAGATGGCCGCCCCCGCGGAGCGGAAGTCCGTGAGCCGGATCCACTGCTGGAGCAGGAAGCCGATGCCGCCGCCGCCCACGAAGCCGATGATGGTGGACATGCGCACGTTGATGTCCCAGCGGTAGACGGTGAAGGCGATGAAGGGGGGCCAGACCTGGGGCAGCACCGCGAACCAGATCACCTGGATGCGGTTGGCCCCAGTGGCGGTGATGGCCTCGATGGGCCCGGGCTCGATGCTCTCGATGGCCTCGGAATAGAGCTTCCCCAGGGCCGCGATGGAGTGGACCGTCAAGGCCAGGACTCCGGCGAAGGGCCCCAACCCCACCCAGACCACGAAGACGATGGCCATGATCAGGGGTTCGATGGCCCGCAGGATGTTCAGCATCCCTCGGGTCACGTAGTAGAGGAGGATGGCCACCGGGTGAAAGGCCATCAGGTTGCGGGCGGCGGGGAAGCTGAAAAAGACGGCCAACAGGGCGCCCAGGGTGGTGGCCATCAGGGCCTGAGCAATGGTTTCTCCCATGCGCTGGACCACCAGGTAGGTGGTCTCGCTGACGGTGAGGGGTCCCACGTGGGTGACGTAGCGGGCCTCCACGTAGTGGGTCTGGGGATTCTCGTTGGTCACCTGGGGAACGACGATTTGGGCCTGGAACCGGCCCTGGTCGTCGGTCTGGAAGTCCACGAACTCCCGGCCCACCCGCAGGCGGGACTGGTCGCCGATGGTGTTCTCCCACCACAGCTCCCCCTTGATGTTGGGTGGGAAGCCCTCCCCGAAGACCTCCAGGGGCTCGCCGGGGTTGGCGCAGGGGCGATCCAGGGTGATGCGGGGCAGCTCCGGCCCGGGGGAGAGGGGCGGCGGATTGTCGCTGCAGGGCACCTCCACCGGGCTCTTGGCCTCCCCGTACTCGATCTCCCGGGTCAGGTAGTTGGGGCGCAGCAGGCCAGAGACGAAGGGGCGGATCTTGGGCGCGCCCTCCACGAACTGGGTCACGTCGATCTCCGTGACCCGCCAGCCCACGGAGTAGGTCAGGAGGGCGGCCAGGAGCACCAGCAGGGTGGTGTTCACCCGCCTCCCCAGGACCAGCTGCCGGGCGTCCCAGGCGTTGTAGAGCCAGAAGGGCAGGATCAGGGGAGCCAGGTCCCAGAACTTCAGCCAGGCCACCAGGGCCAGGAGCACCACCGTGGTGAGCAGGATGGAGACGCCTCGCTCGCGCCGGCCGCTGAGGATCTGTCCCAGGCCCGGGACCAGCAGGGAGAGGAGCGCGGCCAGGCTGGGGTTGCGGATGGAGGGGCTGTTTTTCTCTGCGGAGTTCTCCCTGGCCATGGCGCTATCGGATCTCCACCTCGACGGCCTCTTCGCCGTAGATCTCTTTGAACCGCCGGTCGTCGATGTCCAGGGGATCCCCGTCGAAGACGATCTCGCCGGCCTTCAGGGCGATGATCCGGGTGGCGTAGGTCCGGGCCAGGCTGAGGAAATGGAGGCTGCAGAGCACCGTGACCCCCATCTCCCGGTTCAGCTGCTCGATGTACTTCATCACCGAGTGGGAGGTGGCCGGATCCAGGCTGGCCACGGGCTCGTCCGCCAGGAGCAGCCGAGGCTCCTGCATCAGGGCCCGGGCGATGCCCACCCGCTGCTGCTGCCCGCCGGAGAGCTCGTCCGCCCGGTTGTAGGCCTTCTCCGCGATGCCCACCAGCTCCAGGTTGCGGAAGGCCCGCTCCCGGTCCTCCCGGGGCCAGCGGCCCAGGATGCTGCGCCAGGTGCTCACGTAGCCCAGCCGCCCGGTGAGGACGTTGGTGAGGACAGGCAGCCGTTTCACCAGGTTGAAGTGCTGGAAGATCATGCCGATCTGGCGGCGGATCCGGCGCAGCTCCCCCTGGTTGGCCGCGGTGATGTCCACGTCGTCCCAGATCACCTGGCCGGACGTGGGCTCAATGAGCCGGTTGATGCAGCGGAGCAGGGTGGACTTCCCCGAGCCGGAGAGGCCGATGATGACCAGAAATTCACCGTCCTTCACTTCGAAGGAGATGTCGTGGAGGGCGACGGTGCCGTCCTCGTAGATCTTGGTGAGGTTGCGGATCTGGAGCACGTTGGATCTGTCCTGGCGTTGTGGCGCGGGTTGGGTCTGTCGGGTGTGGGTGAAGGGGATGGGGAAGGCCGTGGAGCCCAGGGAGCGGGCCCCACGGCCAGACACCAGCGCTCGGGGGAGGAGCGCTGTCCAAGCCGGAAGGCGTGGGAGCTACTGGGCCAGGTCCTCGATGCTGATCCCGGCCGCGTCCAGCTGCGCCCGGAAGCCGTCGTAGAAGGAGTCGTCCGCGGGCTCCAGGCCCTCGATGGAGTAGACGGTCTTCAGGGCTTCCTTGCCCTCGTCGCTCTGGGCGATCTGGAGCAGGCCATCCTTGATCTTGGCCACCATGTCGTCGGGCAGGCTGGGGATGACGCTCACGTTGTCGTTGGGGATGTCCGGGGACTCGGCGATGGGCACCACCACCTCTTTCACATCCGGCAGCTCGTCCTCCACCGAGTTGCGGGCGTCCACGTAGGTGGCACCGGCGTCACACTCGCCGTTGTAGACCGCGATGATCACGTTGTTGTGGGAGCCGGCCTCGATGGTCTTGGCGAAATCCTTGTCCGGGTCGATGCCCGCGGCCTTGAGCACCACTCGGGGGATGATGTAGCCGGACGTGGAGAGGGGATCCACCCAGCACATGGTCTTGCCCTTCAGGTCCTCCAGGCTCTTGATGCCCGAGTCGGCCCGGACCACGATCTGGCCCTTGTAGGCGGTGCTGCCGAAGCGGACGGTGACCAGGATGACCTCCACACCGTACTTCTCGTGGGCCAGCAGATAGCCGAAGGTGTTCAGCCAGCCGATGTGGGCGTTGCCCGCCCCCATGGCCTCCACCACCGCGGCGTAGGAGGTGGCCACGTTGCTGTCGATGCTCAGCCCGGTGATGTCCTCCAGCATGTTCTCGATGGCCTCGCCACCGGCGATGATCTCCTGGGTGTCGCCCGAGGGCACGAAGGACATGACCAGGGGGTTGTCCGGGGTGCCCAGTTCGGGGGCGGCCGGAGCAGCCTCCTGGCCTGCCTGCCCAGCCTGGGGCGGCGCGGGCACGGCACAGGCCGTCAGAATCAAGGCGGCGATCAGCAGGACTACCAGGGAAACTCCTCGTCTCATCGTGTGTCCCTCCTTTTTAATAGGTGATGGATCGGGCGATTCGTGTAGGTTGGTCTGTGGTCTGGATGTGGTCGAAACGCGTGGCCTGAACAGGTTGTTCGCATGGGTCTGTTCCGGGACTGCGCTCCCAGAGGGGGGCTGGAAAACGGTGGGGACGTTCATGGCGCAGCCGTGTGGCTCTACGATTCTATGATACACCAGTCACCAGAAATCGACAACCGATCGGGAAAGCCGGAAAGCGCCCGAACGTTCCCGGCCCCGCGGATGGACGGCGGCGTCCATTCCAACAGGCCCAGGAAGTCAAATTGTGATATACTATGGTGAACATCCCCCATCCCCCTAATCCCCTGCTGTTGCACTGTCCTGCTTCCAGTTTGTAGTCGGTTGGTTTCGTCGTTCACCACCAGAGGCGTTCATCACTGGAGGTCCGGCCATGGACATTCCCACATCCGCGGACGTCGTCGTCATCGGCGGCGGCATCATCGGCGTCAGCACCGCGTATCACCTGGCCCGGCTGGGGGCCGGGAAGGTGCTTCTCCTCGAGCGGGAGCACCTGGCCGCCGGCGCGACGGGCATGAGCAGCGGGCTGGTGCGCATGCACTACGACAACCCCATCGAGGCCACCTTCGCCCACAAGAGTTTCCCTGTGTTCCAGCACTTCGACGAGCTGGTGGGCGGTGACTGCGGCTTCGTCTCCACCGGCTTCGTGCGCATCGTCAAGCCCCACAACCTGGAGCGGCTGAAGGCCAACGTGGCCATGATGCAGGAGCTGGGCATCGAGACGCGCCTGGTCAGCAACCAGGACGTGAAGGCCATGGCCCCCTACATGACCACCGACGACTTCGCCCTGGCCGCCTACGAGCCCCACTCCGGCTACGCGGATCCTCACCGCACCACCCTGGGGCTGGCCCAGGCCGCCCGGCGCCACGGCGCCCAGATCCGGCAGGGGGTGGAGGTGCAGGGGATCCAGCTGAAGGGCGGGCGAGTGCAGGGGGTGCACACATCCAAGGGGGCCGTGGCCACGCCGGCGGTGGTCAACGCGGCCGGCCCCTGGGGAGCCCGGGTGGCCGCCATGGCCGGAGTGGAGCTGCCCATCACCCCGGCCCTGCACCAGGCCACCATCCTGGAGGCCCCGCCCCAGGTGCCCAGCCCACACCTGACCTTCATCGACCGCATCAACGGGGTCTACGGCCGCTCCGAGACCGGGAACCTCACCCTGGCGGCTACTTCCGTCGGGGAGCACGACAAGGTCCTGGAGCCAGACGAGCTGGACAGCTTCAGCCATGCCCCCATGCCTCGGATCCAGTTCCAGGCCCTGGAGCGTCTCTGCGCCCGCATCCCCAGCATGGCGACCAGCCCGGTGCGCCCAGGTCACGTGGGCGTGGAGGGCTACTCACCCGACGGCCATGCCTTGCTGGGGCCGGTCCCAGGGATCGAGGGCTTCTATCTGGCCACGGGCATGAGTGGCCACGGCTTCAAGGAGGGGCCGGCCATTGGCCAGGCCCTGGCGGAGCTGGTCCTGCATGGTCGCACAGAGGTCGTGGACATCACGCCCTTGCGGGCCACCCGCTTTGCCGAGGGGAAGCCCTACCAGGGGCCCCACGCCTACCAGTGAGTGACTGGGATCCACAGCCCCGACAAGGGTGCATGGACCGCTCCCCCGCAGAAATCTCGTGTTTGACATGGCCTGACAAACGGCCCACACGTGCGTCTATCCCACTTTCACCTTACCACCTTCATCCACTTCACAGGAGGAGCTTCATGAAACGTTTCCTACTTCTATCCATCACGGCCCTGCTGCTGCTCGTGTTGGCGGCCTGCGCCGCGCCCGCGCCGTCCGCCCCTGCGCCAGGCGCGGAGGAGGCGCCAGCCGCCGCAGAGGAAGCCGCACCTAGCGAGCCCATGGTCCTGCGCTACGCGGACAAGGCCGCAGACCTGGGCACCATGGATCCCCACTTCGCCGCGGCCACCAACGACCGCAACCTGGCGGACATGATGTTCAACGCGCTGGTCCGCTACAAGCCCGGCGACGGCTCCACCTTCGAGCCGGACCTGGCCGTGAGCCTGCCCGAGCCCGAGGTGGTGGACGGCAAGCAGGTCTGGACTTTCGAGCTGCGCAAGGGCGTCATGTGCCATCCCACCGCGGACACACCGGCCTACGAGCTCACCTCCGACGACGTGGTCTGGTCCCTGCAGAAGTCGGCCAACCCGGACACCTCCGCCTACGCCGGCGAGTACAACGGCATGACGGTGGAAGCCCTGGACGACTACACGGTGAAGATCACCCTGGACCAGCCCATCTCCCCCATCCTCTTCTTCCCCAAGGTGGCGGACTACGCGGGCGGCTTCATCGTCTGCCGCAAGCACTACGAGGCCGTGGGTGCGGAAGGCTTCAAGACCAGCCCGGCTGGCACCGGCCCCTTCATGTTCGAGAGCTACTCGCCCCAGGACAAGGTGGTGCTGGTGGCCAACGACGCCTACTTCCGGGGACGCCCCAAGCTGGATAAGGTGGAGTACCGCTACATGCCCGAGCTCAACAGCCGGGAGCTGGGTCTGAAGTCCGGCGACCTGGACGCCATCAACGGGCAGAACGAGAGCGACTGGGTGGCTCGGATGGACCAGGAAGAGGGCATCAGCGTGGACGTCTACGGCGTGGGTGAGGTGGCCACCATCCACTTCAACACCTCGGTCAAGCCCCTGGACGACGTGCGGGTGCGCAAGGCCATCGCCTACGCCCTGGATCGGGACGAGTTCCTGGCCCTCTTCGGTGGCCCGCCCGTGGCCGAGAAGGTCTACTCCGTGGTGCCGGCCAAGTTCCTGCCCGGCGGCCTGACCAAGGAGGAAGTGGAGGCCCTGGGCCTGGACTATGCCCGAGATCTGGAGAAGGCCAAGGCGCTCCTGGCCGAGGCCGGCTACCCGGACGGCTTCTCCCTGGAGGTGGTCTCCTCGGAGCGGGAGTCCTACCTGAAGCCCTACACCAGCATGCAGGCCCAGCTGGCCCAGATCGGTATCGACCTGAAGATCACCACGGTGGACCACTCCAGCATGCACAAACTCATCCGCCAGGATGTGAACCCCATCGTGGTCTACGTGGCCTGGCGCCCCAACGCGGACGTCTACCTGACCCGCTTCTACCACTCGGACTCCATCGTGGTCACCGGGGCCAAGCCGGACACCAACTTCTCCCACTACACGGGCATCGACGACCTGATCGAGGCGGCCCGGGTGGAGCAGGACCCGGACAAACAGGTGGAAATGTGGAAAGAGGCCCAGATCAAGCTCCTGGAGGAGATGATCTCCTACCCCATCCTCTATATGAACCAGGTGACGGCCCGCCACGACTACGTGGACTACGGCCACGAGCTCAAGTCGGTCCTGGCCCTCTACCCGCAGTTCGACGAGACCACCACCCTCAGCAAGTGATAGCGGGGAGAGTGGAGACTGAATGCTTGAGTGATTGAGCGATTGGGAGAGTAGGAGATTGGGTGATTGGGAGATCGGCGCGCCGGCACGGAGCTCCAATCTCCACTCCCCAATCTCTTACTCCCCAATCTCTTGACCTCCGCTCTCTCGATCGCTGTTCCCAGGCCCAAACAACGCTTTCCCTGACATTCCGGCTCCCCTCACGGGGCGTCCAGACCTTTTCGGAGCAACGCGCGTATGGCACGATACATTGCCTCTCGACTCCTGCTGGCCGTTCCCACGGTCCTGGCCGTGCTGACCCTGGTCTTCTTCGTGGTGCGGGTCATCCCCGGGGACCCGGCCACCGCGGCCCTGGGTGACTATGCCTCCCAGGAGGCGGTGGAGGCCCTGCGAGAGCGGATGGGGCTGAACGATCCCCTCTACGTCCAGTACTTCCGTTTCCTCTCGGACCTGGTGCGGGGGGATCTGGGGAAATCCATGATCACGGGCAAGGAGATCAGCGAGCTGGTCAGGCAGGTCCTGCCCTACACCCTGGAACTCACCATCACCTCCATCTTCATCGGCGCCATCCTGGGCGTGCCCATCGGGATCTACACCGCCCGCCACGTGAACACCTCCATCGACTACGCGGGGCGAGTCGGCTCCCTGGCCGGCCTCTCGGTGCCCGCCTTCTACCTGGGCATCCTCATCATGCTGCTCTTCGCCTACAAGATCCAGCTCTTCCCCGCGGTGGGCGGCGGCGATCTCAAGGACCTGCGCAGCAACCTCTCCCACCTGGTCCTGCCTGCCCTGACTCTGGGGCTGATCATGACCGCGTCCGTGACCCGGCTCACCCGCTCGGCCATGCTCAACGTCCTCAAGGACGACTACGTGCGCACGGCTCGCGCCAAGGGCCTCAGCGAGCAGGTGGTGGTCTTCCGCCATGCCCTGCGGGCTGCCCTGGTGCCCATCGTCTCCATCATCGGCATCTGGGCCGCCAGCCTGGTGGCCGACTCGGTCCTCACCGAGACAGTCTTCGCCCGCCCGGGCCTGGGCAAGATGCTGGTGAGCGCCATCCTCCAGCGGGACTACACCCTGCTGCAGTCGGTCATGGTCATCTACGCCCTCTTCGTGGTGGGCATCAATCTGGTCACCGATATCATCTACAGCTTCGTCGATCCTCGCATTACTCATTGAGGTGTACAGCATGAAGGAAAATCTCGATGCCATGGCGCTGGGCAGCCAGGCCCCGACCCTGGAAGCCCCGGCCATTCAGATCCGCAGCCAGCGCAAACGCCTGTTCCAGACCTTCGTCCGCAACCGCCCGGCTATCCTGGGCGTCTTCCTCATGCTCATCGTGGTCTCCATGGCCCTCTTCGCGGACGACTGGTTCATCGCCATCTTCCAGGGCCGGGAGCCCCAACCCCTCCT
>WGCB01000112.1 GCA_015494005.1 Caldilineaceae bacterium | reverse complement strand
TCAACAGCCTGGAGGGCAAGCACCCCTTCCCCCGCAACCGCCCGCCCTACCCGGTGACCCACGGCTTCCAGGGGAAGCCCACCGCGGTGAACAACGTGGAGACCCTGGCCGCGGTGCCGCCCATCCTGGACCGGGGCGCGGACTGGTACCGGGGGCTGGGCCTGGGCGAGCATGCCGGCACCAAGGTCGTCAGCCTCTCCGGGGACGTGCAGCGGCCGGGCAACTACGAGGTGCCCTTCGGTCTGCCCTTGCGCACCCTGCTCTACGACTGGGCCGGCGGCCCCAAGGAGGGGCACACCATCCAGGCGGTGACCATGGCCGGCCTCTCCGGCGGCTTCCTGGCCGGGGACGACCTGGACGTGACCCTGGACGAGGCCAGCATCCGCAGCAAGGGCTCCATGCTGGGCGCGGCAGGCATCATGGTCTTCGACGACAGCCGGGATCTCATGGACGTGGCCCGCTGGGCCATGGAGTTCTTCGCCCACGAGTCCTGTGGCAAGTGCTTCCCCTGCCGCATCGGCACCCAGCGCCTGCTGGAGCGGCTGGAAGGCCAGGCCGGCCCCCACGAGATCCACCTCTGGGAGGCGGAGGTGGAGGCCATCGGCGATGTGATGAAGGGCCTGAGCGCCTGCGGCCTGGGCATGGCCGCCCCGCTCATCACCGAGAGCGTCATCCGGTACGGGATCAAGAAAGGCTAGGGGATTGGGAGACCTCGCCCCACCCCGGCTCGCGGAAGCTCGCTACCCTTCCCCACGCGTGGAGAGGAGTGGAGAAAGCCACACCAGTGGCTGGGGAGGGGTGAGGTGTCAAGCCCTGACTCCCGACTTTCATCTCCGCCATCTGCAAGGACAGAGCGAACGAGGACAGATCGAACCATGACCGACGCCCAACCCACCCTCACCATCGACGGCCAGGAGGCCCCCTTCACCCCAGGGGAGACCATCTACCAGGTGGCCACCCGCCTGGGGAAGAACATCCCCACCCTCTGCTACGACGAGCGGCTGGAGCCCTTCGGGGGCTGCCGGCTCTGCGCGGTGGAGGTGGAGGGCGTCCGCAACCCGGTGGCCTCCTGCACGGCCCAGGCCAGCCCGGGCATGGTGGTCCACACCGCCACGGAGCGGGTGGAGTCCCTGCGCCGCACCCTGCTGGAGATGGTGGCCTCGGAGAACCCCACCGTCCAGGTGGATCCCCTGCGGGGCTACGCCTCCCAGGAGCTGGGGTTGCTGGTGGAGCGCTACCAGGCGGACACAGGCCGCTTCGCCGGGGCCTACTCCGGCTGCAGCAAGCCCGAGGACCACAACCCCTTCATCCTGCGGGACTACGAGCTCTGCATCTCCTGCTACCGCTGCGTGCGGGTTTGCGCGGAGCGGGAGGGGGACTACGCCATCAGCGTGATGAACCGGGGTTTCCAGACCCGGATCACCACCGAGTTCGACGGCCTGCTGGAGGACTCGGCCTGCACCTTCTGCGGCCAGTGCATCCACACCTGCCCCACCGGCGCCCTGGCGGACAGGAAGGCCCTGCGTTTCGCCCTGAAAGCGGAGGTGGGGTGAGAGGATGGGATGAGACTGAAGATTGGGAAAGCGGCGAGCAGTCCCCAGTCTCCGATCGCCAATCTCTGAGCCGATTGCGTTTCACTGCGTATTTTTCAGGTTGCACCTTGTCGCACCTTTCACGCTGCATCTTTCCAGGAGAAGACACCCATGCAGACCGACATCTTGGCCGACATCCTGGCCCAGGAAGGCATCCAGAAGACCCGCACCATCTGCGGCTACTGCGGCGTGGGCTGCTCCGTGGACGTGCTGACCCGGGATGACCGCATCGTGGGCATCCACCCGGCCATGGACGGCCCGGCCAACCAGGGCGCACTCTGCGTCAAAGGCCAGTTCGCCTACGACTTCGTCCACCACCCGGACCGGCTGAAATATCCTCTGGTCCGGGACGAGGAGGGCCGCTTCCGCCGGGCCAGCTGGGACGAGGCCCTGGACCGGGTGGCGGAGGGGCTGCTGCGGGTGGCGGAGAAGCACGGCCGCCACAGCATCTACGGCGTGGCCTCCGGCCGCACCCCCTCCGAGGCGGACTACCTGATGCAGAAGCT
>WGCB01000111.1 GCA_015494005.1 Caldilineaceae bacterium | reverse complement strand
AGGTGAAGGGACAGACCGTGCGCTGGCTGCGGCCGTCCGGGAAGAGCTCCTCGTAGATGAAGGTGGTCTCCAGGAGCTGCCGGGCCAGGTCCGGCCAGCGGATGCTCCACTTCAGGACCTGGGCCCCGGTCGCGGGGTCGTGCCAGCGATCGGCCAGCTCCTGGAGACCGGCCACCCGCAGGAACTCGGGCACGTCCGGGTTGAAGAGGTCCAGAAGCAGGCGCCCTCCCGGCCGCAGATGCCGGTGAGCGTTCTCCAGGACGGCCAGCTGCTCCTCCTGGGTGGTCAAGTGCATGAGGGTGTTGCTCACGCAGTAGGCCAGGCCGAAGTCCTGCTCCGGCAGGGCGAAGGTGCGCAGATCCGCCTGGACCAGGGTGACCCGGTCCGCAAAGGGGGCGCTGGCCAACTTCTCCCGGGCCCGAGCCAGCAGGGCCGGGCTGAAGTCCACCCCGGTGACCCGGTGACCCGCCCCGGCCATGGGCAGGAGCACCCGTCCCGTGCCCGAGCCCAGCTCCAGGAGGGGGCCTTCGCTCTCCTGGGCCAGGTCCGCCACGAGCTGCAGGTCCCCGTCGTACTCCCGGTAGTCCATGTCATAGAAACGGGCCACGCAATCGAAGGGGGCCTGGGCGCTGTTTTCCATGGGGATCCTCCTGCCTGGTAGGGCTGTCTGGTGGGGTCTCCCGGATCGATCCGAGCCCCTGAGTGAAACTGTAGCAGAGCTCCTGGGATTTCCACAAAAACGGGCTGCGATCTGCTTTACAAAACGGAACAATTGGGCTATACTTCTCCTGCTCGCAAACTCGCCGGCCACCCAGGCCGGCACTAGCTTTGCCAGTGCGCCGCCTGCAGCTCTCGAGGCGGTGTTTTCGTTCGTGATTGCCCCCAACTTGACGCCTGAAGTTCACACTCGAATTTCACGCCGGAACGCAACAGGGAAGAACCATGGCCGACAACCCAGTTTATTTGACCCCAGAGGGTCTGGAGAAGCTCAAGCAGGAGTTGGAATACCTGATCACCGTCCGCCGCAAGGAAGTGGCCAACCAGATCGCGGAAGCCAAGGCGGAGGGCGACATCAGCGAGAACGCCGGCTACGATGAGGCCAAGAACGCCCAGGCCTTCCTGGAGGGCCGCATCCGGGAGCTGGAGATGAAGCTGAAGAACGCCCAGATCATCGATGACAGCGCCGCTCCCGCGGACCAGGTGGCCCTGGGGCGCACGGTGGTGGTCCGGGAGGCGGACATGGACGAGGAGGAGGTCTACACCATCGTGGGCTCCACCGAGGCGGACCCGGGCAACGGGCGCATCAGCAACGAGAGCCCCCTGGGCCGCTCCCTCCTGGGCAAGAAGGTGGGAGACCAGGTGACCGTGGAGACCCCAGGCGGGACCATCGAATTCACCATCCTGCGTATCGAGTAGGCGCAAGACCGGCCTAGCAAAGGACAACCTCGTGACCGACCCACAGCACATGTTCGATCCGGAACAGCTCAGCGACCAGGAGCGCAGCCGTCTGCGCAAGCTGGAGGCCCTGCGGGAGGCGGGCATCGACCCCTACCCAGCTCGGGTCCAGCGCACCCACACCATCGCCCAGGCCCGGGCCCTCTTCGAGGAGAAAGGGGAAGGCCCCACGGTGAGCGTGGCCGGTCGCCTGAAGCGCATCCGCATCATGGGCAAGGTCAGCTTCGCGGACATCGAGGACGGCACGGGGCAGATCCAGATCCTGGTGCGCCGGGACAACCTGCCCGAGGGCTGGTACAACCAGATCTGGAAGAAACTCATCGACCTGGGGGACTTCGTGGCCGTCAGCGGCCCCCTGGTGGTCACCCGCACCGGCGAGCTGAGCGTGGAAGTCCAGGAGATGGCCTTCCTGGCCAAGGCACTCAAGCCCATGCCGGACAAGTGGCACGGGGTCAAGGATCCGGAGGTCCGCTATCGACGGCGCTACCTGGATCTCCTGGCCAACCCAGAGGTGCGGGAGATCTTCCGCACTCGGGCGCGCATGGTCCGGGCCCTGCGGGATTACCTGGACAGCCAGGGTTTCCTGGAGGTGGAGACGCCC
>WGCB01000110.1 GCA_015494005.1 Caldilineaceae bacterium | reverse complement strand
GGCATTGGCATCCCCGCGGAGCGCATGGACCGGCTCTTCAAGTCCTTCTCCCAGGTGGACGCCTCCATCACCCGCCGCTACGGCGGGACGGGCCTGGGCCTGGCCATCAGCAAACGGCTGGTGGAGCTCATGGGCGGGGAGATGTGGGTGGAAAGCCAGGAAGGGGTGGGCTCCACCTTCCATTTCACCATCCTGGTCCAGGCCATGCCGGCCAAGAAACGGGTGGATCGGGTCTACGCCAGCCTCAAGGGCAAGCGGGTGCTCATCGTGGACGACAACCGCACCAACCGGCAGATCCTGGAGCATCAGGCCCGGCGCTGGGGCATGGAGCCCCACGCGGTGGCCTCGGCGCAAAAGGCCTTGGAGCGCCTGGCCCAGGAACGCTACGACCTGGCCATCCTGGACGTGCAGATGCCCGAGATGGACGGCATCGAGCTGGCCCGCCGGATCCGGCAGGAGTTCCAGACGCGCCCGCCCCTGATCATGCTCACCTCCTTGGACCAGTCCGACGTGCTCCAGGAGGTGCGCCAGGAGGGAGTGGCCGCGGTCCTGACCAAACCGGTGAAGCGGGATCAGCTCTTCGACACCTTGACCAAAGTGGTGACGGCAGAACAGCCCACCCAGCCGGATGTCCGGGCCAACACCCAGGCCTTCCAGCCCCTGGCCCAGGAGCTCCCCCTGCGCATCCTCCTGGCCGAGGACAACCTGGTCAACCAGAAGGTGGCCGTGCGCATGTTGGAACGCCTGGGCTACCGGGTGGACGTGGTGGCCAACGGGCTGGAGGTCATCGACGCCTTCACCCGCCGGGACTACGACGTGGTCTTCATGGACGTGCAGATGCCCGAGATGGACGGGCTGGAGGCCACCCGCTGGATCCGCCAGAAGCTCCCACCGGAGCGCCAGCCCGTGGTCATCGCCATGACGGCCAACGCCATGGAAGGCGACCGGGACATCTGCCTGGACTCGGGCATGGACGACTACGTGAGCAAGCCCGTGCGGGTGGACGAGTTGGTCAACGCACTGCAAAAGCTGGCCAAGAAGCGGGCGGAAACCCAGTCCACCAACGGCAAACGGGCCTGAGCGGGCCGCGAGGACAGAGTTCTCCAGAGATGGAAAGGGGGCGTGACCCAGTTGGGTCACGCCCCCTTTTCTGTGCCTGCTTTTCTGCGGCCTGCAGCCCTGGGCCCAGGCCGGGCTCACTCGATGGTGATGGTCAGGGTGTAGGTCGAACTGCCCTCGGGCCGGGCCACGGTGACGAAGTAGTCCTGGGTGGCTGGCAGCTCGAAGCTGAAGCTGCGGTCCTCGTTCACCAGCCGCTTGATGGGGATGCCATCCTCCCCCACGATGGCGAAGTTGGCCAGCCCATCCGGCGAGGCGATCTCCACCGTCATGGTCTGGCCGGCCAGGGCCCGCAGGACGTAGACCTTCTGCTCCGGCCAGGCCACCTCCCCGGTCAACGTGGCGGAGGTGGCCCCGGGCGCGAACTCCACCCGCTCCGGCGTGGGCGTGGGAATCATCCCCACCCGCTCGGTGATCTCGAAGAGGATGTCGTACAGGGTGGGCTCCGCGTCCGCCGGGGTGCTCACGTTGACCACGTAGTCGCCGTTCTCCGGCAGGGTGATGGTCCGCTCGAAGATGTAGACCTCGCTGCCCTGGGGCTCACCGGCGAAGGTGGCGCCCCCAGGCGTGACGATGGTGAAGTTCACCGGCACCCGCAGGGCCGTGGTGCGCACCCGCATGACCTGGCCCGCGGCCGCGCCCAGGACGTACTGCTTCTCGATCCCGGGCAGGAGACCGCCCCGACGGCTGGCCGACGTGGCCCCCGGCGCGAAGGTGATCCGTTCCAGCGGCGCGCCGGGCTGGGCCGGGGTGACCACACTGACTGTCAGCTCGTAGTTGCTGGCCGGCGCGGCCAGGGGCGTGCTCAGGGTGATGCGGTAGTCGCCGCTCTCGGGCAGGAGGATGGTCTTGATGCTCATGGCCCCGTCGTAGCCGAAGGGCTCGCCCAGCCAGCGCACGCCACTGGGACTGGTGATGGCCAGATCCACGGGCACGGGATTGCTGCTGGCGATCACCTCCATGATCTGCCCGGCCCCCGCGGTGAGCACGAACTCCTTGTAGCCCCCCGCCGCCTCCAGGACGCCGCTGCGACGGGCCGAGATCTCCCCCGGGCCGAAGACGATCCGCTCGGCTTCCGCCGCCGGGGAGGTGATGGTGATGGTCAGGGTGTAGGTGGAGCTGCCCTCAGGCCGAGCCACGGTGATGAGGTAGTCCTGGGTGGCCGGCAGCTCGAAGCTGAAGGTGCGGTCCTCGTTCACCAGCCGTTTGTAGGGCACGCCGTCGTCCACCCCCAGGATGGCAAAGTTGGCCAGGCCGTCCGGCGAGGTGATCTCCACCGTCATGGTCTGCCCGGCCAGGGCCCGCAGGATGTACTCCTTGCGCTCCGGCCAGCTCACCTCCCCGGTCAACGTGGCGGAGGTGGCCCCGGGAGCGAAGGTCACCCGCTCCGGCGTGGGGGTGACACCGGCCACGGGTGTGGGGGTGGCCGTGGGCGCCGGCGTAGGTGTGGCG
>WGCB01000109.1 GCA_015494005.1 Caldilineaceae bacterium | reverse complement strand
TTGGCCGCTGGGAGCAGCCTCTCCCCTAGGCCGTCCCCCGCCTCCGCCGCAGCCTCAGCCCAAATTCTCGAAGGCGTAGCCCATGCCGTGGTAGGTCTGGATATAGCGGGGACGCCGGGGGTCTTCCTCGATCTTACGCCGCAGGCCGGAGATGTGCTTGTAGAGGAAGTCCATGCGGTGGGTGTGCTCCTCCCCCCAGATCCTGGCCAGGATCTGCTCTGGCGTCATCACGTAGCCCTGATGCCGGACCAGGTAGGTCAGGATCTCGAACTCGGTCTTGGTGAGCTTGAGCAGTTTGCCCCCGGCCAGGACCTCCCGCCGGTCCAGGTTGATGATCAGGTAATCGTCCGCGTAGGCCAGGCGGGGCGACTCCTTGGATTCGTCCTTCTGGTCCCAGCGCAGGAGGGTCTCCATGTAGGCCAGGAGCAGGGGGCTGGTGGGGGATTCGGTCAGCACGTAGTCGGCCCCGTTGCGGTAGCCGCTGAGCATCATGTCCTGGCCGGCCCCCACGGAGATGAGCACGATGGGGATCGACGAGAACTCCCGGATGTGTTGGCAGAGCTGGAAGCCATCCATGTCGGGCAAGTCTACGTTGATCAGCAGCAGGTCCGGCCGGAGCAGACGCAGCTGGTGCAGGCAGCTTTGGGCCGTCCCTGCCAGGCGCACATTGTAGCCCGCTCCGTCCAGGAAGCAGCGCATCTCCCGTTGGCGTTCCAGATCGCTCTCCACCAGCAGCACGGCCTGCGCTGACTGGCCCGCTCTCCCGTTTTTGGAGAGGCGTCGGGTATCGCACGACATCGTCTTTCGTATCCCATCCATCCGCATGTTCAACATTTCGCTCATTCTCCTTTTCCCATACCTGGTTGCGTTTCCGTCGGTGGCGATGATCGGCATGGCCCCCTGCGTGGTCACAGGAACGGGGGAGATCCTGCAACCTGCCCAAGTATGTCTCAGATCTGTTACATCCAGGATTACAAATGCGGTGGCAGAATGACGAAGTCCGTGAAGACCTGTGTCCGTGAAAACGGGGGCAGAAGTGGCGCAAAAACATTGGGCGGGCCCTTCGCCGTGAAGGACCCGCCCAATCGAGAGGAAGGAGGGGATGCTGTCTAGGTCAGGGGAAGGACGGCGGGCCGCCCTCCCCGGGAAGATGAGCCTAGCTCACGAAACGCGGCTTGAAGCTCATGAAGCGGAAGTCGTTCTTGTAGGGTGACTCACCCACGCGCTCCACCTTGCCCGTGCCCAGTTTGAAGCGATAGCGGTTGGTGATGGGGTCCGGGACCCGGTGGACCAGGGAGTTGGAAGCCTCCCCGGGGTAGAGGAAGTCGGCGAAGATCACGCCCGGCGGCACAGACTCACTGACGATGGCCACGGCTCGCACGTCCGCCTTGCCGAAGCGGATGTAGCCATTCTCCAGCAGCCAGGTGAACTGCATCTGTTCGGGCTTCACCTTCACGAAGCCGCCGGTCTGGATCAGCACCTTGTCGTTGAACAGGCGCACGTAGTCGCCGCTCTCGACGCCCAGGTCCGCCGCGTCCTCCGGGTTGATCTCGATGAAGGGCTCAGGCCAGCGGTTCTCCGTGTAGGGCTTGCGCAGGTCATCGAAGTGGGACTGCCAGACCTCGTTGATGCGCCCGTTGGTGATCCAGAACTCGCCCTTGGAGCGATCCGGCTTGATGTAGTCGTAGAAGTCCGCGAAGAGCTCCCAAGGCGTCTTGTTGAACATGGCCTTCCCGGTCTGGCTGCGGAAGTGGGTCAGCCACTTGGGATGGATGGTCGGCCCCTCGGGCGCGCCCAGCTTCAGAGTGACATCGTGGATGCGCTTGGTGCCCACCAGCTCCCCGTTCTCGATCCGGATGGGCGTCTGGATGCCGGTGGTGCCCAGCTCTCGCAGCTTCTCGTAGCCGGTCTTGCCCTCCTGCTTGGCCTTCCAGACCAGGGCGTTGTAGTCCAGCAGGCCGCCTCGGCTGAAGCGGGCCGCCTCCTCGAAGATCTGGTTCTCGTCCTCCCAGTCGAAGCCCTCGAAGCCCATCTTCTGGGCGAAGCGGCTGATGGCCCACCAGTCCGGTTTGGACTCGCCCGGCGGATCGTAGAACTTCTGGTAGAGGCGCAGGCGACGCTCGCCGTTGCAGCGGGTGCCGTAGTGCTCGCCCCAGGCCGCGGCTGGCAGGACGATGTCGGCGATCTCCGTGCCGATGGGGATCACCGGATAGATGTCCGAGTCCACCACCACCATGCCGCCGCTGTCCACCCGCTTGATCAGGGTGTCGATGATCTCCTGCTTGTCCGTGCTGGTGATCTGGTGGGGATTCTCCACCGCCATCTCCCGGAAGCGCCGGGCCAGCTCCTGGCTGGCGGCCATGGCCCCCGTCCAGGTGGTGCCGATGACCCAGGCGAAGCGGACGTTGCCCGCCTCGACCCAGCGGTCCAGGTCCATCTCGACCTTGCGACGGCCAGGCAGCTTCTCCGGGGACTTGGCCCGAGGATAGCCGGCGAACTTCTGCCAGCCACGCTGGTGGCCACCCAGGCGAGCGATGCGCCGCCCTGGGCGATTGCCCGCGCCGCAGAGCAAGCCCATGGCCGCGTAGCTGGCCGTGTTCATGTAGTTGTTGCTCCAGTAGTTGCCCTTCTCGAAGCCGAAGCTGGCCTTGGGGCGCTCGCCACCAGCGCCGGTGAGCATCTCCGCGGCCTTGATGATCTTCTCCTTGGGCACGCCGGTGACTTCGCTGGCCTTGTCCAGTTCGGCCCACTCGTAGTTCAGGAGCCAATCCTTGTAGCCCTGGAAGTCCGTCCCCAGCTTGCCCCAGGTGGTGCGCCACTGCCAGGGCGTGTTGCGGGTGCCTCGGCCCATGCCGGAGTTGATCTCCCACTTGGTGGCGATCCACTCGTCGATGAACTCCTTGTCCTCCCAGCCGTTCTCCAGGATCACCCGGCTGATGGCCAGGTGGAGCAGGGTGTCCGTGCCTGGGCTCACCTGCAGGAAGAGGCCGCCGTTGGCCTCCGCATAGGCGACGCCCGCGGTCTTGCGGGGCAGGGCGAAGATCAGCTTGGGGCCCTTCATCAGGTACTCGGTGAAGAGAACCGTCTTGGTCTCGAAGGGATCCGTGCCCGAGATGAAGACCACATCGGCCATCTGCCAGTCGTCGTAGCTGGAGTTAAAGTTGATCAGGCCGCTGTCGTCGAAGCCCGCCGTGTCGTTGCCCATGGCCGGCTTGTCGTGCTGGGAGAAGGCCGGGGTCTTGATGGCGCCGAAGGCCAGCTTGGTGATGGCGAAGGTGTTCTCGAAGAACTCGTAGGAGTAGGTCTTCATGGCCCAGGCGGTCTCGCCGTAGTTGTCCAGCACGTGCTTGCTCACCGCCGCCATCACGTCCAGGGCCGTGTCCCAGTCCACCCGGGTCAGCTCGCCGTTCACCCGGATCATGGGGTAGTGGAGCCGCTCCTTGGTGGCCGCCTTGTCGTTGAAGCACTTCAGGGCCAGGGTGCCGCCCCGGATGGAGTGGTTGCCGCCCCGGTTCACCACCTGGGTGTCGAAGTCCGGCACCACCACCACGTGGTGATCCTCGCCGTCCACCTTGACGATGTTGTGCTGGTTCGGGCTGATCCAGGGCCCCAGCACGTTGCCCGGGAAGCTCGCCCCCAGGGCGTTCTCGTCCGGATTGGGGCCGCCCGGCTCTGCATTCACGGGCCAGGTGTACACTTTGTAGCCGCAGCCCACGATGCAGTAGGCACAGCCGGTAGTGTAGACCTTGGCATCCTTGGGCGGCAGAGGTACGGAATCTTTGGGTGTATATTCTAATGGCATGGTATCTGTCCTCCTCAAGCCGTTGGGTCCACACTATTGTCGTAGTAGCCGTAGATCAGCCCCATCACACCGGTGGCGTAGATGTCGTCGCCATCCACCTCCAGGATGATCTGGGGCAAACCCTGCGTTGCGTGGCCGCTGACCACCATCCCGTGCCGGGTCAGATCGAAGGTGGTCCAGTGCAGGGGGCACGGGCCAGCCACGCCGACGTCGGTCTGGAACTTGCCCTCCAGCGGGCCGCCCATGTGGGAGCAGAAGCTGTTGAAGGCCACGATGTCCTGATCCGGGCCCACGCCGCCCCCGGCCGCCTCGCCCAGTTTCACCAGGAAGTTGGCCGCGTTGGGGTGGTCCCAGGGATAGCGGAAGGGCACTACGTCGCCGGTCTTCAGCTCGCTCAGGCTGGCGATGCGCTGGCGAGGGTACTCGGCTACCAGGGCCTGGACCTGGGCGGGCATGCCTCGGCCACGCAGCCAGCCGGGCATGGCCAACATGGTGAGCGCGGCGCCGGCTCCGAAGAGGAACTGGCGGCGGTTCATCAGGAAGGCCGGATCCGTCGCCCCGCAGGCCTCCTCGGCCGGAGGATGGACAGCCCTGTTTTCATCACGATGTTCTCGGCTCATCTTATTCTCCTTCCTCAGGCGCCGGGAAGACCCCGTAGGGGGGCAGCTC
>WGCB01000108.1 GCA_015494005.1 Caldilineaceae bacterium | reverse complement strand
CGACGCTTTCAAAGCGAAGCAAGGGTGGAACAAGCCCTTCCCAGGACTCTTGCAGGATCACCTGCCAGCCGGAGAAAGGCTCGGAAGCCCGGGCCACGATCTGCTTTTCCACGTCCAGGGGCGGGTCTGTGCCGAGACGAGCCAGGAGCTGTCCATCCTGCGTCCAGACGGAAAGGGATGATTGGGAGTCGAGAAAGAGGGGAGAGAGCAGACGGGGCAGATCCAAGCGATCCACCGGAATCCCACCCACCAGGACCATGGGTTCCGGTGGGTCGAACAACGGGAGAGCCAGCAACGCCACGGGCTGGTCGGCCACCACCAAGGTGGCAAACTGAGGTGCATCACTGGCCAAGGTGCGTTGCGCTAGCCGGGTGACGGCCTCTGTCTGCTGCCATTCAGCCACACCTTGAGCCAAAAGCAGCCGGCCGTTGACGTCGAAAAGGGCCACATCCCCGGGGAATTCCTGGGCGAAACGGGCCAGACGCTCCGGCCAGGTTGCCCGAAGCCCAGTATGGAACACCGGGTCGGCGGCCAACTGAGTCAACCGATCTTTCTCCCGGTCCAGCCGCCCTCCGATCAGGGAAACCCCAGCCTGCGTCAAATTGTCGGCCCGCTCCTGGAGCAGACGCTGCATGACCCGCTCGTGGCTCCGCAGCTCTGTGAGGGAAAGGGCGAACAGGCCGATGACGACCGGCAGAGCCACCCACAGGAGAAGCTGGACTCGTAGGCTGCGCACAGAAACGGGAATTTTCTTAGCCCAAAACAAGGCCATGGACCCGATGCTCTTCCACTAGGCTTGCGTGTCCTCCAGGGTGAGGATCCCTTGCTGCAGGGCCACCGTGACAGCCTCCGTGCGGGAGGCCACGTTCAGTTTGCCAAAAACATTGGCCAGGTGCCCCTGCACCGTCCGATCGCTGATGGAAAGAACCCGGCCGATCTCCCGGTTGGTCCAGCCCTTTGCCACCCCTTTCAAAACCTGGAGCTCCCGCTCGCTCAGGGGCTCGACGGCCTGGATGCCGCTCAAGCTGGCGATCACTTTGGGGGCGATCTCCGGGTCCAGAACGCTCTTCCCGCTGGCCAGGGTCTTCACGGCCCGCACCAGCTCTTTGCTTTCAGCCGTCTTCAGCACGTAGCCATCAGCTCCAGCCCGAAGGAGCGCAAAGACGTAGGGCTCGTCGTCGTAGGCAGTGAGCACCAAGACCCGCACATTGGGATAATGGGCTTTGATGCGTTTGGTCAGTTCGATGCCATTCAGGCCGGGCATGCGGATGTCCACCACGGCCACATCCGGCTGGCGTTGGCTTAACAAGGCCCAGGCTTCATCGCC
The DNA here is from genome assembly GCA_015494005.1 of Caldilineaceae bacterium. Lineage (GTDB taxonomy): Bacteria > Chloroflexota > Anaerolineae > Caldilineales > Caldilineaceae > S144-5. The sequence continues at coordinate 3,906 of WGCB01000108.1, read as the reverse complement.
ATCTCCAGCCTCGGCCACCACTTGAATGGTCGGATCCTCTTCCAGAAAATCTCGAATGCCTTTGCGCACCACGGCGTGGTCATCGACCAGAAGCACGTGGATTGTCGAGGAGTTGAACGCACTCATGTTCACGTCCCATGCACTACATCCCATTCACTCCAGAAGTGCAACGCCAGAGACACGCTACTGGCCATCTTGCCCCATTTCCCTCGACCCGTCAAACCGAATCCAGGTGGACGGTGGGCGCATCGATCCAGTCCACAGACGGCTACAAATAGTGGCAAATGGCAGGGGCGGACACCCCCAGCTGCTCTGACCCATCTGCTCGGAAACGGTGCATGAGTAGCTAACCACGGAAAGACAGCGCTGGCAAACGTCCCCTGGCGAGGCCAGAGGCAAGCGAAATGGCGCGCTGCACCTGGCCAGTTGACCAGGTGCAACCGGTTCCATCGGTTTGGGAAAAACGAGTGGATCAGCGGCTCCCAGGGGAAAGGCAGCGCCGGCCAGAACGATCCGCGAGCCCTCGATCAGGAGCGGATCGAAAACGGGGATGTCGAGGGGAAAGCACAGCTACCGTCCGAAGAGGCGGCTCAGGAGGCCTTTCTTCTTGGGTGGCGGCGGAGGCGGAGGCGGTGACGGGGCCTCGATCTCCAGCTCTGGCTCCTCTTCGATGCCCAGCTTGGCCTTCAGCTCCGGGGCCATCATGTCCGGCGTCCACATGGGCTCCCAGACGATGTTCACCCGGACAGCCTGGGCCCCTTCGGCTTTCAGAACCTTCTCCACATTGGCCACGATCTCCGGTCCCAGAGGGCAATGGGGCGTGGTCAGGGTCATGGTCACTGTCACCTGAGCCTCCGGCTCCACCTGGATCTCGTAGACCAGGCCCAGGTCCACGATGTTCTCGAAGATCTCCGGGCCGATGACCTGTTTCAGGGCTTCCCGCAGGCCGCTGGGATCCAGCCCCCCGTTGGCGGCCCCGGTTTCGCCGGGCGCCTCGTTGGATGCCCCACTTAGCGCGTCGTCTGGCGTTGTGTCCGGCATCTGGTGTGGTGTATCGCTCATGGCAGACCTCCTTCCTTGTCGGCAGCCCTGGAAAACGCCAGGGCAGATACATTCTACTGCATAAGCCGAGACGAGGGAAAACCCAGGTCCGGAGCCCATTTCTTCAAATAAATCGCGCTTGCGGAGCTGGATCCCGGGTGCTATAATCGAGTTATGACAAGCGACAAGATCCCGGCGGAGCTCCGCCAGGCCATCCAAGCCGACCCGAATCGAGAGTTCAAGGTCATCCTCCACGTGACCAAGACGGATCCAGCGATCGAACGCCGTCTGAAGGAGGCGGGCTGTCACGTGCGACACAGGCTGACCCTGATGCCCTGCTACGCGGTGACCGCGCCGGGACGGACCATCCTGGAGCTGGCCCAGGAACCCTGGGTTACCAAGGTGGAGCTGGACCAACCGGTGCACACCCTCTGAATCTGTAAATCCGGCTCGACCTGGCCTGGCTGCCTCGCCCAAAGCGTTCACACGAGTCGTCTCACCCCAGGACCCTCCTTGACTGTTCCCGCATCCATGCCCCGAACAGCGGATCATCCCACCATCACCCAGACGCCAAACGCACGCTGCCGTCGAACGAACAGCTGAACGAACAGCCTTTTTCCATTCGCTCCCATTGCCCTTTTCCGGAGTCACACCCATCGGGACCCGCTGCTCATCTTCCGGGTTCCACCCCAGTCGAAGCCCCCGCAGGCATAGCTCACACGAAGGAGGAATTGCATGGCATCCGAAGAGAAGCTCAGTCGACAGGTCCGAAATGTGGTGCAGCAGGCCGGCACCAGCGGCGAACCAGTCCCGGTTATCGTGAAGTTCAAGGACGAACGCGGGGTCGGCGCCTTCCGCAGCCGCTTTGTGGAGGTCGGCGTCATGAGCGTGCGCAACGAGTACCAGCTCATCCCCGCGGTGGCCCTGGAGGCGGACCCGCAGCGCCTGCAGGAGCTGGCCGAGCTGGACGAGGTGGAGCGCATCTGGCTGGACGAGGTGGTCCACACCTGGCTGGATGTCTCCGTGCCACACATCGGCGCGCCCCGGGTCTGGTCCGAGCTGAACAACCGAGGCGAGGGCGTCACCATCGCCATTGTGGACACGGGCATCGACTCCAGCCACCCGGATTTCGAAGGGCGCATCGGCTTCACGTCGGATTTCTCGGGCAAGGGCTCGGTGGAGGACGGCCACGGCCACGGCACCCACGTGGCCTCCATCGCCGCGGGGAGCGGCGCGGCCAGCAACGGCAAGTACGTGGGCGTGGCCCCTGGCGCGACCATCATGGTGGCCAAGGTCCTGGCGGACAACGGCAGTGGCCGCATGAGCGATGTGATGGCCGGGGTGGAGTGGGCCGCCCAGAACGGCGCGGACGTGCTCAACCTCTCCCTGGGCTCGGACGGCAGCAGCGACGGCCAGGATGCCCTGAGCACCATCTGCAACACGGTGGTGGACATGGGCAAGGTGGTGGTGGTGGCCGCGGGGAACGCAGGGCCAGGCAGCCGCACTATCGGCAGCCCCGGCGCCGCGGAGAAGGTGATCACCGTGGGGGCCAGCACCGACGACGACCGCATCGCCAGCTTCAGCAGCCGGGGCCCCACCGCGGACGACCGGGTGAAGCCCGACGTGGTGGCCCCCGGCGCGGGGATCGTGGCGGCCCGGGCCGCTGGCACCAGCATGGGCACCCCGGTGGACGATCGCTACACCCGAGCCAACGGCACCAGCATGGCCACCCCCCACGTGACCGGCCTCTGCGCCCTGGTCTTGAAAGGAAACCCGGGCCTGACGCCCCTCCAGGTCAAAGAGCGGCTCATGGAGACCGCCGTGGACCTGGGGCTGGATCCCAACACCCAGGGGAGCGGTCGAGTGGATGCGGTGGCCGCGGTGAAGGGCGAGCCGTCCCCGGAGCCGGAGCCCGAGCCGGAACCCACACCGGGACCCGGTCCTGGTCCCAGCCCTGGCCCAGGACCCACGCCCCCCGGCTGCCTGGGCTCTGTCCTGAAGGTGCTGGGGCTGCTGCGGTAGCTAGCCAACTCCCAACTCCCAGACCCCATCCCGGCCCATGACTTCAGACGTGCAGGTTTCACCCCAACCGGACAGCCCCCCGGACGCCCAGACGAGCGCCCGGGACACCTCCTCGGAGCGGGCCCGCAAACGCCAGGCCATCGGTTTGGCTCCAGAACGCCCCACGGCCAAGGAGCGAGTCTACCGCCCGCCGGACGCCACGTCCAGCAACGGCGGACTGCCCTGGATCGGCCTGCTGCTCCTGCTGGTGGCCATCCTGGTCCTGGCCTGGGGCACGGTCCTGGGCCGCCCCATGGACAGCCTTCTGCGCCCTGAGGTGGCCAGCGACTCGGCCCAAGAGACGCCCATCCTCAGCGACGACTTTCAGGAGCCCGCCCTGGCTCTGGCCCAGGGCACGGAGCCGGGCAAGTGGACCCTGGCCTTCGTGGACGGCCGCTACCGGATCCAGATCCAGCGCCCGGGCACTCTGACCTGGAGCACCCTGGGCATGGTGGGGCTGGGGCCGAACCGGCTGGAGGCGGCGGTGCGGGTGGATCCGGAGACGCCCTGGGGCTACGGCGGCCTGCTGGCCCGCTACCAGAACCCGGAGAACTTCTACCTCTTCGTGGCGGACGGCCTGGGAGCCTACCAGGTGCAGCTCCTCCAGGAAGGGGCCTGGCAGACCCTGGCCCCCTGGACCACGTCGCCTCTGCTGGAGCGGGAAGGGGCCTTCAACCAGCTGGCCGTGGAGGACGACGGCCGCCAGCTGCGCTTCCTGGTCCATGGGGAGGAGCTCTTCACGGTGGCGGAGCTGCGTCTGCCTCCCGGGGATGTGGGCCTGGCCGGGGGCGCCCGCAGCCAGGG
>WGCB01000107.1 GCA_015494005.1 Caldilineaceae bacterium | reverse complement strand
GGTGGGGGGAGGGCCCGGTGCCGAAGAGGAGCATGCGCAGCTCTCGCACGTCGCTGGGCCGCTCGTCCGGGTGCATGGAGAGGGCCTGGAAGATGGCCCGTTCCGTGCGGGCCGAGATGGCCGGGTTGATCTCCCGCAGGGGCGTGAGGCAACCGGGTCTCAGGAAGCGCTCCTTGGCTTCCACCGGCTGTTTGCCCGCGAGGAGATGGTAGAGGGTGGCGCCCAGGCTGTAGATGTCCGAGCGCACATCGGTGTGCCCCGTGTCGCCGCCGTACTGCTCCAGCGGGGTGTAGGCCGCGGTGCCCCGGCCCTGGACGATGGTCACCGTGCGGCTGTCGTCGGGCTGCAGCACCTTCACCAGGCCGAAGTCCACCAGCTTCACCCGACCCTGGGGGGTGATCTTGATGTTGCTGGGTTTGATGTCCCGGTGCAACACCGGTGGATCCTGGCTGTGCAGGTACTCCAGGGCATCCAGGAGCTGGGCCGTCCAGGTGAGGACCTGGGATTCGGGCAGGAATTTGTCCTGGCGTCGGGCTTCATGGATAATCTCCAACAGGTCCCGCCCTGCCACGAAGTCCATGACCAGGTACTCCCGGTGGCCCTCGGAGAAATAGTCCGAGACCTTGGGCAGGCTGGGGTGGTCCAGCCGAGCCAGGACGCTGGCCTCCTGGTAGAACTGCTCCACCGTCTGCTCCAGCATCTCCTCTGGCCCCGGGCCGGTGAGGAGGACGGGGATCACCTCTTTCAGGGCGCAGATGCGCCCGGCCAGGCGCAGATCCTTGGCCTTGTAGACCGCGCCCATGCCTCCCTGCCCGACGATCTCCACGATCTCGTAGCGCTCTCGCAGGACGGTGCCCGCAACCAGTAAAATGCTCCCAGTGTCGAGGATGTTGGCCATGGTCTCCAGGCCGGAACGAGCCGGCGACGTCTGCTCGGGATGGGCGCCCAACCAGCGTGAACGAGTGACAAAAGGGGTTGTAATACGATTTAAAGGACAAAGAGGTGAAAAATTAGAACATTTCCGGTATAATAAATCAACTCATCGCATTCTTGCAATTGCGGCCGAGGCCCCGCGGGTTGACCGGCCCAGTTCGAGGGTGTAGCGTGATTGCATCCATTCCCTGACGGCATCGAGAAAGCCATGACAGCGAACCCTTCGTCAAACACCGACAGCACCCAATCCTTGCGTTCTCCACAGGAAAGCGCCATGTTGATCCTCAGACAAGGGCGGGAGGCCGGTCGACGGTGGCCTCTTGGGAAGTACCGGCCTCTGGTGATCGGTCGCAACGACAGCTGCGACATCACCTTGCCGGACCGCCAGGTGAGCCGCCAGCACGCCCGGATCTTCTGGGAAGGCGGGGCCTACGTGGTGGAGGATCTGGGCAGCAAGAACGGCACCCACGTGAACGGTCAGCGGGTGCAGGGCAAGGTGGTCCTGCGGGACGGGGACGAGATCCAGATCGCCCTGGGCTTCAAGCTGGCCTTCGTGGACGCAGGCGCCACTGCACCCCTCACCTTCGACGACAGCCGGGTCGGCCTGCGCCTGGACAAGGACGCTCGCCTGGTCTGGATCAACGGCCAGGTCATCGATCCGCCCCTGAGCCTGCACCAGTACCGGCTGCTGGAAACCCTGTGGGATGCCGGTGGCGGCGTGGTCACCCGGGACACCATCGTGGCCGCGGTCTGGCCCGAGACCAGCGGCGACGGGGTGAGCGAGCAGGCCATCGACGCCCTGGTGCGTCGCCTGCGGGAGCGTCTGGCCGAGTTCGATCCCGAGTTCAGCTACATCGTCACCGTGCGGGGTCATGGCTTCCGGCTGGAGAACCGTTGACAGCGCACACCACCTCTGTTCGAACGGTGAATCCTGCCTCCCTGGGCGTCTCCACCCCTGCCCAACAGACTCCCCTGCCCACTCCCATCGGCCTGTACGTCCACATCCCCTTCTGTGAGCGCAAGTGCCCCTACTGCGATTTCAACACCTACGCGGGGATGGCCTCTCTCTACGCCGACTACGTGGACGCCCTCTGCCTGGATCTGGCTCGCTGGGGATCGGCCCTGGCCGCTCGCCCGGTGGCCACCGTCTTCCTGGGGGGCGGCACGCCCACGGTCCTGGACGAGGCCCTGTTGGCCCGGATCTTCCAGGCCATCCAGGATCACTTCGCCCTGCTGCCAGGGGCGGAGATCACCTGCGAGGCCAACCCGGGTGCGGTGGATCGGGCCAAGTTCCAGGCCCTGCGTCGCCTGGGCGTCAACCGGCTGAGTATGGGGATCCAGAGCTTCCAGCCCGAGGAGCTGCGCTTCCTGGGGCGCATCCACAGCGCGGAGGAAGGGGCGGAGGCCTTCCAGGCGGCCCGGACGGCCGGTTTCAGCAACATCAACCTGGATTTCATCTTCGGCCTGCCCGGCCAGGAGGCCAAGAGCTGGGCCGCCACCCTGGACCAGGCCGTGGCTCTGGGGCCGGAGCACCTGAGCCTGTACAGCCTGATCGTGGAGCCAGGCACCCCTCTGCACCACTGGGTGGAGAGCGGTCGCGTTCCCGCGCCGGACGAGGACCAGGCAGCCCTCCTCTACGAGATGGCCATGGCACGGTTGGATCGGGCCGGCTACGTCCAGTACGAAGTCTCCAACTGGGCCCGGGGAGAGGGCGCGAGCCCAGGGGTGAGCCGTCCTACAGAACCGACCCACGTCTGCCGGCACAATCGGATCTACTGGCGCAACCAGGAATACCTGGGCCTGGGACCGGGCGCTCACAGCCACTTGACCCTGGCCCAGGGCGCTGCGAGCATCCCCCAGGAGCTGCGCTGGGGCAACCTGCGCTCCGTGCCGGAGTACATCCGCCGGGTGCAGGCAGACCAGTCCACGGTGGACTTCCAGGAGGTCATCCATCCTCGGCTGGCCATGGGCGAGACCATGATGTTGGGCCTGCGGCTGCTGCAGGAAGGAGTGCCCTTCGCCACCTTCCAGGAGCGCCACGGCCAGGATCTGCGCCAGGTCTTCCGGGCAGAGCTGGCCCGGCTGACGGAATGGGGCCTGTTGGCGGTGGACGAGGAGCGGGTCCGCCTGACCCGCCGAGGCCTGCTCCTGGGCAACCAGGTCTTCGCCGCCTTCCTGCCCGATGCATCCTAGCCCCGGTTTTCAGGGCTGCCCCTCCCCCGGTCATCGTTCGCGAGCCACCAAGCGAAAGGACGCACCCACATGATACGGGCCTTCTATCCCGGCACTTTCGACCCCATCCACAACGGCCATCTGGACATCGCCACCCGGGCCGCCCAGATCTTCGACGAGCTGGTGCTGGGGGTCTACAACACGCCGCCCAAGAATCTGCTCTTTACCACCGAGGAGCGGATCCAGATGGCCCAGGCCGCCCTGGAGCATCTGGAGAACGTCCGAGTGGTCGCCTACCAGGGGCTCACCGTGGAGGCGGCCAAACAGGTGGGGGCCCGCGTGGTGGTCCGGGGGCTGCGCAACGTGGCCGACTTCGAGTTCGAATACCAGATCGGCCTGGCCAACCGGCATCTGGCCCCGGACATCGAGCTCTGCTGCCTCATCTGCCGGGCCGAGTACGCCTACCTGAGCGCCACCATCGTCAAGGAGGTGGCTGGTCTGGGCGGTGACGTGACCGCCTGGGTGGTGCCAGCCGTGGCCGAGGCCCTGGCCCAGCGCTTCCCAGAGACCCAAGCCCAGGCCCGGGAACACATCGTCTCCAAGGCCCACGGCAAGCTCTCCCACCACGGCTAGCCGGCCGCCCTCGGGGATCGTCCCAGGCTGCTCGGGCCCCGCTATCCCTTCGCCGGAACATCCGTCCCCGCCAAATCTTCCATCCCCGGGAAGTTGTGGTAAACTACTTTTCGAGTTCAGGGCAGCCCTTCGGGGCGCCACCTGGACCGGAAGAACCGTTCAATCCCAGCCTGTGTTGAACCCAAACCACAACCCGACAGCTCTATGGAAATTTTGCAACTGGTGGATCAACTGGAGCGAGTGCTCAACAGCGGTTGGCGCGTCCCCATGACCTCGTCGCTGATGGTCAACGAGGAGGAGTGCCTGCGCATCATCGACCAGATGCGCATCAGCGTGCCCAGCGCCATCAAAGAGAGCGAGCGCATGATCGCCGAGCGGGACCGGATCCTGGCCGAGGCCCGGGACCAGGCCGAGGACATCCTGGCCCACGCCCGGGAGCAGGCCCACGAGATGGTCCAGCAGGATCCCATCACCCTGGCGGCCCAGGCCGAGGCGGAGCGCATCATCCAGCAAGGCCAGGCCGAGGCCATGCGCCTGGTCCAGGAAGCCGAGGAGTACGCCCTGAGCGTCCTGGAGGAGCTGCGGGAGCAGCTGGCCAGCGTGCTCAGCCAGGCAGAGAACGGCATCCAGGCCATCCAGGCCAGCCGCCAGTACGTCCCCTCCTCCGGCGATGGCGAGGCCGCGGAGTAACCGGAGCAGCCTGCGGAGTAGCCCGCTCCCCGGTGGACAGCATGGCTGGCAGCGCGATCCACAAAGCGACCGGCAGCCCTCGACCAGGAGGGCCTTTTTGAGCCGTTTCATCCCGGCAGTCAGGCGCCCAAACGCTCTTCGTCGCCTTTTCACGGCCCTGGTCCTCCTGGGGCTGCTCCTCACGGCCGTTTTCCTCGTTTGGCGCCCCTTCTCCCGTTCCGTTCCCCTCGGCCCCCAGCAGCAAGTCCAGACCATCAATCCCAAGATGGGCGTCCATACCCGCCTGACCGACGAGGCGGAGGCTTGGAAGATCAAACGCACCCTGGAGATGGTGCGGGAGATGGGCGCGCCCTGGATCGTGGAATACTTCCCCTGGGCCTACTACGAGCCGGAGCCCGGTGAGTTCGACTGGGGCCACCCGGATCTGGTCATCAGCCACGCCCGGCGTCAGGGACTCAAGGTCATCGCCCGCCTGGGCTTCGCTCCGGAGTGGGCCCGCCCCCCGGACACCACACCCCTCTACCTGGACGAGGAGGGCTACCAGTCCTTTGGCCGCTACGCCGCGGCCTTTGCCCGCCGCTACGCCGGCCAGGTGGACTACATCATCCTCTGGAACGAGCCCAACCTGAGCATGGAGTGGGGCTTCCGTCCTGTGGACCCGGCGGCCTACACGGCCATGCTGCGGGTGGTCACCCCCATGGTGAAGGCGGCCAACCCGGACGTCCAGGTGCTGGCCGGCGCCCTGGCCCCCTCCCTGGCCCCGCCGGGCAGCGAGTGGGGGCTGGACGATCGCCTCTACCTCCAGGGCATGTACGACGCCGGGGCCAAGGAGTACTTCGACGTGCTGGCCATCCACGCCTACGGCTGGCACTTTGACCCGGACGAGCCCGCCGCGCCGGACGTGGTGAACTTCCGCCGGGCCGAGCTGCTGCGCCAGATCATGGTGGCCAACGGGGACGCGGAGAAGCCGGCCATGATCACAGAGGGGGGCTGGAACGACCATCCCCGCTGGACCAAGGCCGTGCGTCCCAGCCAGCGCATCCGCTACACCATTCGGGCCTATCAGATCGCCCAGGAGGAGTGGCCCTGGCTGGAGAGCATCTCCCTCTGGGCTTTCCGCTTCCCTTGGGACACCAAGACCTACCAGGATTACTTCACTTTCGTCAGCACGGACTTCGAGCCCAAACCCATCTACCTGGAGGTGCAGCGCTACGCCCAGGGGCAGTGGGAGGCGCCATGAGATCCCTTGGGGCGCGTGCGGCTGTCTGGCGGGAGAGGGCTGGTCGGGGATCCATCGGGCTCCTGGCCCTGCTGGGCGTGGGGATCCTGGCGGGGCTCTTGCTGCTGGGACGGGATCTGCTGGGCTCGGAGGACCTCACCTGGCAGGCCATGCAGCGGCGGGGAAGCTGGCGGGTGGGCATGGATCCCAGCTTCCCGCCCTTCGAGATGCTGGACGAGACGGGCCAGCCTGTGGGGCTGGATGTGGACCTGGCCCGGGCCATGGCCCAGGAGTGGGGCCTGGAGCTGGAGATCGTCTCCCTGGGCTTTGACGGGCTGGTGGACGCCCTCCTGGCCGGGAAGATCGACAGCGTGGTCAGCGCCCTGCCCTACGATCCCCGCCTGACCCAGGACATCGCCTACTCGCCTCCCTACTTTGAGGCCGGCGTGCGCCTGGTGGTCCCCCAGGGCTCGCCCATCCAGGACGTCCAGGGGCTGGCCGGGATGCGGGTGGCCGTGGAGTGGGGCAGCGCGGGGGATGCTGTGGGCCGCCGCCTGCGCCGGGAGGAGCCCTCCATCCAGCTGATCCTGCGGCCCTCCCCAGAGGAGGCGGTGGCCGCGCTCCTGGCCGGTGACGCGGATGCCCTGCTCATCGACGGCGTCACCCTGGGCCTGGCCCAGGCTCAGGGGGCGGCCATCCAGGCCGTAGGCCCACCCCTGGAATCCGATCCCTACGTCATTGCTCTCCCCCTGGACGCCCCCGTCCTCCAGGAGCGTGTCCGCGCGGCCCTGGCGTCCCTGCGCGAGTCCGGGGCCCTGGCTCGCCTGGAGGCGCGCTGGTTCGCTTCCTCAGAAATGACCCCCTGAACCGCGCTGTCGCCTTCTTTTTCCCTTCGTTTCGTAAAGCTCCTTTCCCGATAATGGGGACGAAATAGCCTTTACCGGACAAAAAGTAATGTTGTCGTAACAGATTTTCCTGAATTGATGGTGTAAACTGGGGGCAATCCGGTCCCGAGGAGCTTCCCTGTAAGGTCAACTAGGTGCAGAAAGGTTTGACCTGACGGCGTTTTCTGGCACAATAGGATGGTAACCTCGGGTGCTGGGGCAGGATCTGTTTGTGGGATCCACAGACACAGGCGCCTTCAAGTCCATTCTTGCAGGCCTAGCGACGGAATACCGACAACGATGGCTGATAACTCCCAGGTCCACATCGCCCTCTGCACCGACACCCACTTCTGGTTCGGCAGCCCTCAGGCCTTCGGCCCGGAAGGGGAACAGCTCCAGCCCTGGTCCGAGGAGATCTACACGACCCTGCTGGCCCAGCTGCGGGCCGCCAAACCGGACCTCGTCCTGCACCTGGGGGACTACACCTGCGGCGGCGGCACCTTCCGCATGCCCGAGGACGCCTTCTTTCAAACGCTGAGCCGCACCCACAACGGCCTTCGCTCTCTGCCCGCCTTCTACTACGGCTTGCCTGGCAACCACGACTGCCCTTCCGGCACCGTGGACTACAGCTTCTGCGAGGGGTTGTTGGGGTTGCAGCCCAAGCAAGGGCGCACCATCGATCTGCCCGGCTTTCGTCTGGTCCTGCTGAACGCCACCGGCTACACCCCGGAACAGGTGGCGGAGGCCCTGCCCGAGGATCCCGTCTACGGCTGGGTGGCCCAAGAGGAGTTGATCCGCCTGGATCGGGCCTTGGCCACTGCCGGGGATCGCCCGGTGCTCCTCTTCGTCCATCAGCTGCTCAAGCCCTGGAGCGCTCCCAAGCCCTGGCAGGATTTCTACGGCGTGAAGAACGCGGACCGGGTCCTGTCCATCATGGCTCGATACGGCAACGTGCGGGCGGTCTTCCAGGGACACGCCCATCTCTTTGACGTGCAACAGGCGCCGGTGGGGGACAGCATCACCCATTTCATCGTGGCCCCACCCATCATCCAGTACCCCATGGCCTGGCTCTCCCTCCGGCTCCGGCCGGATCAGCTGCACCTGCGCATGGTCCCCCTGCCCTTGCCCGAACTGGCTGAACGAAGCCGCCAGGCCGGCAACGGTCAAGGATGGCGGGCCGGCTTGCCCCAGTGGCAGGACATGCGCATTCCCCTGGCATGACCTCTTCCTTTTCCAAGTTGCTTTTCATCTCAACCTGCCCCTTCGCCCTGGGACCAGGATGGCTGACTGTCCCGGGACGGTCTCTGCGCGTCCGGGGTGTCCAGGGGTTTGACGCCCAGGACGTTCCGCTGCGCATTTGACAGGGGGAAACGGGCTGCCTAGAATGAGACTGCGTCTCAATTGGGGTGCC
>WGCB01000106.1 GCA_015494005.1 Caldilineaceae bacterium | reverse complement strand
GCTGTGGGCCATCGCTCTTCCCCTCCCAATGTTCGGGCTGTTCTGGATGCGCGCCCAGATCGGATCAACCCGCCTAGGCCATGGTCTCCTTGCTGAACTCGTCCAGGGCCTGCAACAGGGGGACCAGATGCATGAGGGCTGGCCCACCGTGCATGAGCACCGCCTGCCAGCCGGCCTCCACGATCTCGTCCTGGGTGGCGCCGGCCTGGAGGGCGTTGCGCACGTGGAAGGCGATGCACCACTCGCACTGGGCGGCCACAGCCAGGGCCACGTTGATCAGCTCCTTCTCCCGCTTGCTCAGGGCCGGGCCGGCCTCCGCCTTCATCATGAAGTTGAGGAAGGCTTCCGTCTCCGCGGGGTAGCGTTTGCGCAGCTGGACCAGCAGCCGGTTCACTTCCTGCAATCGTTCGGACATCTCTCCCATGACAGACCTCCTTTGGCTCGAAAAACCAACAGGTCAGCAAATCACAGAGCGGCCATTTCGCCCCTGAAAAAAGCGACCCGATGGCCTGGGGGCCGGAGGTCGCTTCTACGAGGCGTCGTTGACGGGTCGATTGTGTGAAGGAGTCATCCCCGAGTGTCACGGCAGTCGCCGCGGCGCCCGTGTGCCGCTATGGGCCGAGCAAGTTGGGCTAGGCCCGAACTCCGCCCGGCATGTTTCCTGAGTGATCTTGCCCTGATGGGTCTCGTCCATGCCACCAGCAGACCAGGAAGAGCACTCCTGGGATGGCGATGGCCAGGCTGATCGCGTAGGGGACCACGGCCCGGGCGAAGCCCTGGGAGATGGGCCGCTCCACGAACAGGACGAGGAGGTTGGCCAGCTGAAAGAGCACCGCGATGGCTCCTCCCCATCCCTCCCAGCGCCAGGCCAGGGCCAGGCCAAGGATGCTCAGCAACATCAGGATCGGGGGCAAGGCCTCTTCCGGGCCGTACCCCGCCACCGCGTGGGGATCCACCACCCCGACGGTCGCCAGATTCCAGAGGGCCTGGCCCAGCGCCAACAGGGCATAGATCACCAGCACCGCGCTCCAGACACGGGCGATCCGGCGCAGCCGCTGCACGGACCGATCCTCACGGTTCTGGGGCTTCATGGTCCCGCCTCCTTTCATCCAGGCGGACCAAGGAGTGCGGCCAGGGCTCAACGGGTTCCGTCTTGTCGACTACTGCTCCTTCGATCCGGCCAACCACTCTCGGATTCGATCCAGCAGGCCCTCGTGCTTCTCCACCACGACCTGCTTGGCCTCCAGGGCCTTCTTGTCCAGGTACTCGATCTCGGCCAGGAGCAGGGCGATGTGGGGGCGGAAGGATTCCGGATCCTCCGAGGCTTCCTGTTGACGCTCCAGCTCGTGCAGCTGATCCTCCAGCTCGTGGCGCACGGCCTGGATGTCGCCGCCTGCATCGGCGATCTTCTGGTCCAGCTCTTTCTGTAGCGCAGGGCTGACGATCTCGTCACCTAGTGACATCTTCGAGCCTCCTTTTCCTGAACGCTGTGACATTTCGAAAAAAAACTGTTGTCAGACACACTCCCTTTCACCCACTAGCATAGACCCCGCACATATGGCCTGCATTAGCGGAGCGTCTGCAAATTGTTTGCATCTGCCCCGCTCGGGGGCGCCCTCCCAGCCCGGTCACAGGAGGGCGACGAAGTCCGCGGCCAGGGCCGCCAGGATGGTGATCACCGCCATGACGTTGACCCAGAGGGGGTTGCGAGCCGAGCCCACGATGCGGGGGTCGTTGGAGAGGACCAGGAGGACCAGGATCAGCACGGGCAGGAGCACCCCGTCCAGGACCTGGCTGTAGTAGAGGGCATCCGCCGGATGGAAGTTGGGCCAGAGGGCGATGACCCCGCCCCCCACCAGGCTGCCCACCAGCACCAGGTAGAAGCCCCGGGCCTGGGCCACCCGGGCGCCCAGCCCCTCGGGCCAGGCGAAGACCTCCGCCACCGCGTAGGCCGTGGAGCCAGCCAGGACGGGCAGGGCCAGCAGGCCAGCCCCCAGCAGGCCCAGGATGAAGGCCGCCAGACCCACCTGGCCCAGAGGCGCCAGGGCCTGGGCGGCATCCGCCACGCTCTGGATCTCCTGGCCCGTGGCGTGGATGGTGGCAGCCGCGGCCACCACGATGAAGAAGGCGATGAGGTTGCTGTAGAGCATCCCCAGCCAGACGCTCACATCCTCCCGGGCGGGCTGGATGGTGACCCCCTGGCGCAGCTCCTCCACCTCCTCCCCGGCCTGCCAGAAGAGCAGGTAGGGCGAGATGGTGGTGCCCAGCAGGCCCAGGGCCGCGATCACCCAGCCCCGCTCCCAGGTCACGTGGGGGATCAGGGTGTTGGCCGCCACCACGCCCCAGTCCGGCCGGGCCAGGAAGGCCGAGACCAGGTAGGCCAGGAGCACCGCGGTCAGGCCGGTGAGGATCCGCTTGATCCGGGCGTAGCCGGTGTGGAGGAAGAGGGCCAGCAGGACCAGCACCAGGGGCACGAAGGGCTCCCAGGGGAGGCCGGTGAGCATGGAGAGGACCGCGGCCACCCCGGCCGTGTCCGCGGCGATGGTGGCGACGTTGGCGATGGCCAGGAGGAGCACCACCGTCAGGCTGACGGCCCGGCCATAGCGCCGTTCCATCACCGCGGCGATGCCGTCGTTGGCGGCCAGGGCGATGCGGGCGGCCATGCTGTTGGCCGCGGCCATCATGGGCGTGGAGAGGAGCAGGAGCCAGAGCTGGCTGAAGCCGGTGGTGGCCCCGATCACCGTGTAGGTGATCACCCCCGCCGGATCGTCCCCTGCGCCGCCGGTGATCAGGGAGGGCACCGTCTCCTTGGCCAGCTCTCGGGCCCGCTCTTCCCCCTGATGGAGGTGACGACGGATGGCCTCCCGCCGGTTCTGCGCTTTGGAATCCACAACGCCCTCCTCCATAGGTCAGGCCAGCTCCGGGAGCCGCTGCTTCCGCTCCAGCACTGGGCGGAAGAGATCCCCCAGCTCCTGGACCCGGGCAGGCAGGCGGCCCAGGGTGAAGTCCGATGGGCGCACCTGCCCGGCCGCCACTTCGTCCCAGGTGAGGGGCGTGGAGGCCGGCGCGCCGGGGCGGGCCCGCAGGGTGTAGGGGGCGGCGGTGTTGCGGGCGATGCTGTTCTGGGCGTAGTCCACGGTGACGTGGGAGCCCTGGTGGGTGGCGCCGTGGGCCACGTCGATGAGCTGGGGATGGGCCGCGGCCAGCTCCTGGGCGGTGCGTTTCACCCAGCGGCGCACCTGGGGGAAGGTGTAGCCCGGGGCCAGGGGCACGTAGACGTGCAGGCCGTGGCCGCCGCTGGTCTTGGGGAAGCCCTCCAGCCCGGCCTGGGCCAGGGTCTCCCGCAGGAGGAGGGCCGCCTGGAGCACTTTGTCGAAGCCGGCCTCCTCGCCAGGGTCCAGGTCGAAGATGGCCATGTCCGGCTGGTGCAGGTGGGGCAGGTGGGAGGCCCAGAGGTGGAATTCGATGCTGGCCTGGTTGGCCAGCCAGATGAGGCTGGCCAGATCGTCCACCAGGATGACCCGCCGGGGCCGGTCCGCGGTGCGGGGGCGGTACGCCGCGGTGCGCAGCCAAGCCGGGGCATGGTTCGGGGGCTCCCGGCGGTAGTAGGAGAAGCCGTGGATGCCGTCCGGGTAGAGGCGGAGGGTCACCGGCCGGTCCTGGAAGTAGGGCAGCATCACCGGCCCCATCCGCCGGTAGTAGGCCAGGAGATCCCCCTTGGTCAGGCCATCCTCCGGCCAGAAGGGCTTGTCCAGGTTGCTGACAGTGACGGTGCGGCCGTCCAGCTCCCAGCGTTCCGTGCGCCCGGTCTGCTTGCTCACCCCGTGGCCCCCTCCGCGGGCGGCGGATCCGCCCGGATCATGCCTCCTCCGGCAGCACGGTGACGCCCGCCTTGCGCATCTTCTCGATCAGGGCCCGGTTGCGTTCCTCGTGGAAGAAGCTGTACACGTTGTGGGCCACGGCCGGCCCCACCCCGGGGACCGCGGCGATCTCCTCTTCCGAGGCCTGCATGAGCCGCTCCAGGGTGCCGAAGTGCTTGGCCAGGAGCTCTGCCACCCGATAGCCCACCCCCCGGATGGAGAGGGCGTAGAGGAAGCGGGTCAGGGAGATGCGCTTGCGGCTCTCGATGGCCTGGATCAGGTTCTGGGCCCGCTTCTTGCCCCAGCCGGGCAGCTTGACCAGATCCTCCTCCTTCAGGTAGAAGACGTCCGCTGGGTCGTGGACCAGGCCGTGCTCGATGAGCTGGGCCACCGCTTTCTCCCCCAGCCCCTGGATGTCGAAGGCCCGGCGGGAGGCCAGGTGGACGATGCGGCCCTGGACCTGGGCCGGACAGGAGGCGTTGGGGCAGATCCAGTAGGCCCCGTCCTGGATCAGCTTGGTGCCGCAGGCCGGGCAGCGGTCGGGCATGTGGAAGATGCGCTCCTGGCCCGTGCGCAGGTCCACGATGGGCGCCACCACCTCGGGGATCACCTCCCCGGCCCGGCGCACGATCACCCTGTCCCCGATGCGGATGTCCTTCTTGCGCACCAGCTCCGCGGTGTGGAGGGTGGCCCGCTCCACCGTCACCCCGCCCACCTGGACCGGCTCCAGGATGGCCACGGGCGTCACCACGCCGGTGCGCCCCACCTGGACGATGATGTCCAGCACCTTGGTGGTCACCTCCTCGGAGGAGAACTTGTAGGCGATGGCCCAGCGGGGGGCGTGGGCCGTGTTGCCCAGCTTGCGCTGCAGGGTCAGGTCGTTGACCTTGAAGACCACGCCGTCGATGTCGAAGGGCAGTTTCCGGCGCACCTGGGTCATCTCCCGGTAGTAGGCCAGGGCCTCGTCGATGTCCTTGCAGAGGCGGATGTGCTCGTCCACCTTGAAGCCCCACTCCATGAACTGGTGCAGGGCGTTCCACTGGCTCTTGGGGTCCCAGCCCTCGGTGGCGCCCAGGCCCCAGGCGTAGAAGTGGAGTCGACGGCTGGCCGTCACCTTGGGGTCCAGCTGGCGCAGGGAGCCGGCCGCGGCGTTCCGGGGGTTGGCGAAGAGGGGCTGGCCGGCCTCGGCCTGCTGCCGGTTCAGCTCCTCGAAGTCCTTGCGGTTCATGATCACCTCGCCCCGGATCTCCACCACCGGCGGCGGGTTGTCCGTGCGCAGGCGCAGGGGGATGGAGCGGATGGTGCGCACGTTGGGGGTCACGTCCTCGCCCAGGTGGCCGTCCCCTCGGGTGGCGCCCCGGACCAGCAGCCCGTTCTCATAGCGCAGCTCACAGGAGAGGCCGTCGTACTTGGGCTCCGCGTCGTACTCCACCTGGGCCAGGCCCAGGAGCTTGCGCACCCGCTGGTCCCAGGCCCGGATCTCCTCGTCGCTCCAGGCGTCGCTGATGCTGAGCATGGGCACGGTGTGGCGCACCGTGGGGAAGCCCGTGCCCGAGGGACGGGGCGGGCCCACCCGCAGGTTGGGGGAGTCGGGCCGCACGCACTGGGGGAACTGCTCCTCCAGCTTCTTCAGCTCCCGGCGCAGGGCGTCGTACTCGGCATCGGAGATCACCGGGGAGTCCAGCACGTAGTAGCGGTAGTCGTGGTAGTTGATGGTCTCCGTCAGCTCGCTGATGCGCTTGCAGGCCTCTTCGGGCGTGAGGGTTTGCTCGGTCATGGTCTCTCCTGTGGTTTTTCCTGATCTCTCGGGGTCTCCTTGGTTTCCGCGTGCCAGCCCTGGGGTGCAAGAGGCCCGGGGCGGGCGTTCTCGGGCTCGCCCTGGGCTTCTCCTAGGGGCGGCCTGGTCCTCAGCCCAGCAAGGACTCGCTCAGCATGTCCACCGGGGCCGCGCCCTGCTCCTTCAGGAGGTCATGGGCGGCTTGGGCGCGCGCCGGCTCCGTGTGGGCGATGACCAGGTACTTGCCCTCCTCGATGCGCTTGCGGTACTCGTGCACGTCCTCCTCGGTGGCGCCCAGGGCCAGGAGTCCGCTCGCCAGGCCCAGGCTGGTCGCGCCCAGGGCCGCGCCCTCCAGGCCGGCGATGATGGACGCGGCCAGGGGCCCCGCAGCCACCACCGCCCCCACGCCAGGGATCCAGACCAGGCTCAACCCCACCAGGAAGCCGAACAGCCCCCCTCCCAGGACGCCGGCGAAGGTCATGTCCTTGAGGATGGTGGCTTCGTGGAGCTCCTGGCGCAGGTTGGCCGTGGCCTTCTCGTCCCGGCCCAGCACGGAGATCTTCTCCCGGGGGAACCCGGCCTTGACCAGGGCCTCCACCGCGGCGTGGGCGGCCTCCGGGCTGTCGAACACACCGATGACACTCGCCTCCTTGGCCATCATCTGCCTCCTTTCATCGAGAATAGGGCCTCTGAGAAACAGGGCCTCTACAATTTAGATTGCCGTTCTGCAGAACCGGTTTCAGAGCGCTTCCCAGGGGGCGATCCATCCTCGGCTGGGTCGGTGTTCTCCGGCGGATCCCCGGGCAAGGCCAGAGCCAGGAGCAGGCCCAGCCCCACGCTGACCGCGGAGAAAAGGGGCACCGCCGTGTAGCTCCAGCCAGCCGCGATGGATCCGGCCATGCCCGAGCCCACCACCCCAGCCAGGGCCGCGGTGGCGTTGTAGAAGCCCAGTCCTTCCCCTTCTCCCACGGGCGAGATGTGGGCGGTGAGGGCGGTGCCGCTGACGCTGAGCAGGGACCAGGAGAGCACCACCCCGGTGAAGACGATCAGGGCCAGCCAGCCCCGCCCCGGGATGGGCAGCGCACCCAGGGCGAAGATCAGGAAGAAAATCCCGGTCCGCACCGCCAGCGCGCTGCGGAAGACCCGCACCGGCCCCAGGCGCTCGGACCACCTGGCCGCCAGGGGGTAGAAGAACAGGCCGATCCCCACGGCCACGGCCATGGCCGTGGAGGAGACGCTGGCGTCGATCTGGAAGGCCTGCTGCATCAGCACCGGGTAGAGGGCGAAGAAGCCGATGGAGCCGCTCAGAGCCAGGAACCAGCTCAGGAGGAAGATCCCGAAGGGGGAGCGCAGGATCCTCCCGAAATGGCGGAAGGGCAGGCGGCGGGGGAAGTGGAAATAGCGCAGGGGCGCGCTGGGATGCCAGCGGGTGTGGCGCACCAGGCTGAGCAGCGGGCGCACCCGCAGGCGGCGGGCGGCGACGGAGGGCGCCCGCCAGGCGGGGATCAGCGCCACGACGGCCAGCCCGGCGGCGATGAGGAACCCCAGGCTGGGGTGGGCCTGGCTGAGCAGCCCGGCCAGGAGCAGGCCCACCACCTGGCCAGCCCCGTAGGCGGTCTGGAGCCAGCCGATGCGCTGGTCCCATTCCCGCCGGGGATGGGTCTCCACCACCAGCAGGTTGGCCAGGGTGGCCGCGCCGGCCGCGCCCATGCCCTGGATCAGGGCCAGGGTGTACCAGGCCAGCGCGCTCTGGGCGAAAAGGAAGAGGAGGATGCCCAGGGCCGTGACAAGGAGTCCGCCCACCAGCAGCCAGCGATAGAGCCGGGAGCGGTCGGCCAGGGCGCCCCACAGGGGCGAGAAGAGGCCGCCCAGGTTCAGGGCCGCCATGACCAAGCCCACCTGGGCCGCCCCGCCCCGTTGGTTCATGGCCAGGGGCAGGAGGATGGGCATCAATCCGCCGATGACCGCGCCCAGGAGGGCATAGGCCAGGTACCAGGGCTCCGCCCAGCGCCGCCAGTCCGTGCGCAGGGACGTGAGCTGTTTTTCCAGCAGTGCGACGGTGGAGGCCATCTCCGCTCCCCTCCCATGGTGCGGGCGCCGGTGGTGGTCCGCCTAGGCGTGGAGCTGGGCCAGGGCCTGGCGTTTGCCCTCCCGCCAGCGCCGCCAGAGCAGGAAGAGCCCCAGGCCGCCGATGAGCCCCTGGGCCAGGAAGAAATCCGTGCCCGGCAGCTTCAGGTAGAGGCTCAGAACGTAGAACACAGGTGGCAGGGCGTCCCACAGGCCGTGGAGGACGGCCACGGTCAGGTAGGCCCCCAGCACGGCCCGGTTGAAGCGAAAGCGCCCGTTGCGGCTCTCCCGGAAGAGCACCCCGGCCAGGATGGCGGTCCAGGTGCCGTGGCCCACCGGGGAGAGGATCCCTCGCAGGATGGTGACGCCCACCGTGGCCGAGAGGCTGCCGCCGCTGGCCAGGAAGACGCTGAAAGCGTAGCCGGTGCTCTCCAGGGCGGCGAAGCCCATGCCCACAGCCGCGCCCAGGAGGATGCCGTCGATCTCCAGGTGGTGCCGGTGGCGGCGGGCGATGAAGAGCACGCCCAGGATCTTGGCGAACTCCTCGATGAGGCCCACCACCAGGGCCGTGGCCGGGTCCAGCTGGCGGATGAAGAGGGGCTCCAGCAGGGCTGCTCCAAAGACCCCCAGCACGCCGCCGTAGACGAAGGCCTTGGCGACCATGGGGAGGGTCAAGGTGCTCAGGTGGCTGCGCTCGTAGAGGAAGGCCACGTAGGCGATGGGCACCATGAAGTTGCCCAGCAGGACCACCGTGGGGAAGAGGTTGGGGTTGCCGGTGAGCAGGAGCAGAAAGAGGCCCACGACGAACAACACGAAGTTGATCAGCAAGGTCCGCCACCAGGCCCCGCCGGACATCTCTTCCTCTGCGTGCTCTTGGAGCCAGGGATCGTGTCTCACGTCATCCTCCTTCGTTGGGTGTGAGTGGCTGGTTTCCTGCTTCCTCGCCGGGGGCGTGAGACGGGGATCCGTCCGGGTGCTCGGGCCTGGCCCGTTTCAGGAGCAGCCAATCTTTCTCCCGGTTCTTCATGCGCACCAGGACGTAGGGCCCCTGCAGCTTCTGGCCGTGGAGCACCACCTCGATCTCGTCCGGGGTGCGCTTCACCAGCTCGTAGGTGCCCCGATCCCAGATGCGCACCGTGCCCGCGCCGTACTGGCCCGGGGGGATGACCCCCTCGAAGTCGATGTACTCCAGGGGGTGATCCTCGGTCTGCACCGCCAGGCGACGCACTCCGGGCTCCAGGGGAGGCCCTTTGGGCACGGCCCAGCTGCGCAGCACGCCGTCCATCTCCAGGCGGAAATCCCAGTGCAGATGGCTGGCGTGGTGCTCTTGGACGACGAAACGCGGCTTGGGGGGCGGGGAAGATGAGGAGGTCCGGGAGGACGGCTTGGGAGCCGGTTCCGGGCTCTTGCGGAAATCACGCTTGCGACGATACTCGTCCAGCGTCATGTGCGCCTCCCGAAGCAGGGACGAAGGGGTGGCCCTGGGGTGATCCGGGTTGGATAGGCTGTTGCTTCGGGGGCATCTTCACTATAGCACAAGATGCCGGTTTGCGGTAGGTCTGTTGGCCATCGTTTAGGCAGCCTGGGAGGCGCGAGAGTTTCGCGAAGGTGGAAGCGCTCAGCCGCAGGTTGCTGTAAGGTTAGTAAGGTCGATCCGGCCCGGGTTAAGGGCGAATCGACCAAAACGGTACCTTTGGACTAGGCACAAGCCCGGAATTCCCGAGTAAACTTAAGCCAACCAGTTTACGCTGGTCTGCGTGGAACCCATCTCTGGGACTCGTCTTTGAGACTCATCTTTGGAACTCATCGGACGGAACAGACCGCATCGCCCTCGTCAACAACGCATCGTGAACCGCCACGGCCCGGCCATTTCGAATCACAGGAGCAAAACCATGCCCCTCGCATCGCACCCTTCACTGCACTCTTCATCCCAGCGAGCGCCCAACCGCGGCCAGGGTTGGCTCTCGTACCTGCTGGCCTCCGTCCTGGTCCTGGCCATGTTGGCCGCCTGGGTGCCCGTCTTCAACGTCTCCATCCACACCATGCCTGCCGCATCCCCGCAGCTGCTCTCCCTGGCTCGCCAGACCCCGGAGCAGCCGGTGCGGATCATCGTGCAGACCCGGGACATGGCGCAGACTCGGACCTGGATCCAGTCCACCGGCGGCCTGGTGCTCAAGGAGCTCTCCATCATCCAGGCCGTGGTGGCGGAGGTCCCAGCCGCCAGCATCCAGGATCTGGCCTACCGCCCTGCCGTGCGCTGGATCAGCCTGGACGCCCCGGTGGAGCGGAGTGGTCACCTGGAGAAAAGGCCTACGCCAAGCAGCTCGGAACCCACCAACACCTTCCTGGACACCCTGGGGGT
>WGCB01000105.1 GCA_015494005.1 Caldilineaceae bacterium | reverse complement strand
CACCCAGACCCGGCCACCGTGATCGTCCACGATGCGCTGGACCACGCTCAGCCCCAGGCCTGTGCCGGTGTCCTTGGTGGTGAAGAAGGGGTCGAAGATGTGCTGCTGCTCCTCGGGCAGGACGCCCGGACCGGTGTCCTGGACCCGCAGCTCCAGAGGGCACTCGGCCCGGGGCTCCCAGCTGGCGCTCAAGGTCAGGTGGCCGGGGCCGTCCATGGCCTGGATGGCGTTCACGCAGAGGTTGACCAGGGCCTGCTCCAGCTGCTCCGGGTCCAGGACGATGGTGGGGATGTCCGGCTGGCTTTCCACGTGGACGGTCACCCCTTGGGTTTCGGCCAGGGGACGGATCCGCTCCTGGACCTGCTGCAACAGCTCCTGGATCGCCACCGGCTGGCGGGCCAGCTGCTGCCCTCGGGCGTAGTTGAGGAGGTCCTGGATGAGCTGTTCGATGCGCTCCGTCTCCTCCTGGATCACGGCCACGGTCTCCCCCGCGGCTGGGCCGCACTCCATGCGCAGGAGCTGGGCCGTGGCTCGGATGATCCCCACCGGATTGCGGATCTCATGGGCCAGGCCGCCGGCCAGGGTCCCCAAGGCGCTCAGGCGCTCGGCCCGGCGCAGCTCCTCCCCCTGCTCCTCCAGCCGGTGCAGGGAAGCGGCCAACTGGGCGGCGGTGCGGGCCTGCTTGGCCTGGGCCCGGCGCAGCTGGTCCGTGGTGACGCCGGTGATGATGGCCACGCCGTAGAAGACCACCACCACCAGGAGGTCGTTGAGGCTGTCGCTGGGGAAGTTGTCCCACTTAAAGAAGATGTGGGGGGCGAAGAGCAGGCTGGCGATCAGCGAGGCCAGGAGGCCACCCCAGAAGCCGAAGCGCAGGGCCGCGTAGACGATGGGCAGGAAGTAGAAGAAACGGTAGACCGTGTGTAGGCCCCGCAGCCCAGGCGCCGCCGAGTAGTGGAGCAGGGTCACCAGGACGATGCCGGCCAGGATCCCGGCCCAGGCCAGCCAATCCCCTGGGTTCTTCAATGCGTGGATGCGGGTGCGAATGTCCATGGAGATATGGTAGCACGGGCTCCCAGGCCGGGGCCAATCTTGCCTTCCTCCCCACCTGGTTTCGCTGAAATCATGCGGGGCCGCGCCATTTGCCGCGGATTGGCCCGGTTCTGCCCTGGATATCCCCGGATCCAGCAGGCTGCTTGTGGCCCAGCCCGGGCTAGCGTAGAGTACACCGGGCACGTCGGGACGGGGCTGGGCGATCCCCGGTGCTCCCCGGTACTCCTCGGCGGCCCTCGGCACTGGCATCCGACACGATGCAGCAGATCCCACACGCACCCAACGAAGGAGAACTGCCGCCTGTGAAACCGTCTGTCCTCGTCACTGTTCTGTTCGTCCTGACCCTGCTCCTGGCCGCCTGCGGGAGTGGTGAGGACGCCCAGGCCACAGAGGCTCAACTGGCCCAGGGCAAGGCCCTCTACGAGGCCAACTGCGCTTCCTGTCACGGCCTGGCTGGGGAAGGGCAGCCCAACTGGAAGATCCCAGACGCCAACGGGGTCTACCCGGCGCCGCCCCACGACAACACAGGCCACACCTGGCACCACCCGGACGAGGTGCTGCTCCAGGTGATGGCCCAGGGCACGGGCATGCCCAAGAGCGGAATGCCCACCTTCCAAGGGGTCCTGACCCGGGAGGAGATGGAGGCCATCCTGGCCTACATCAAGACCTTCTGGGGCGAGGAGGAGCGGGCGTTTCAGAAGCAGGTCACCGACCAGTGGAAGGAGCAGAACCAATGAACCGCAGTCGAGTTTTCCTGGCCACTCTGGTGCTGGCGCTGGCTGGGCTGATCCTGGGCGCCTGCAGCCGTGGATCTGGGCCGGATCTGCCGCCCCCGGCCGGGGCGTCCCAGGGGCTCAACACCTTCGTCTTCTTTGCCACCGACAACTGAAGCCCTTGAGCAGCCATGCAGCCCATCGTGAATGGGCTTCAGGAGGAGTTCCAGGGACGGTTGGCCTTCGAGCAGGTGGACGCGGCCACAGAAGAGGGGCAGGCTCGGTTGCGGGCCTATCGACTGCGGGGCCATCCCAGCTACGCCATCGTGGATCCCGACGGGAAGGCGCTTTGGTCCTTCTCCGGTCAGATCGGCCAGGAGCAGTTGCGCCAGCCGGTGGAGCAGTACGCGGCGCCCTGATGCCAGGGTGAACGGCCCGGCGCCACATGGGCCGTCACCAACCTCACACCCCCAGGAGGCGGGGAAAAATGCCACGAAATCGTCTGTTTCCGTTGTTGACCCTACTCGTCCTGTTGGTTCTGGTCCTCAGCGCCTGTGGAGGCTCTGGGAAGGAAGCGCCTGCTTCCCAGAGCCAGCCCCCGGCGACCCAGGAAGCGGCCCAGCCCAACGAGGAAGCCGGCGCCGAGGCCGGCGAGCACCAGGAGGGCGATAAGCACGCCGCGGACGACCACGCGGCGGAGCCCGCCGACGATCATCAGGAAGGGGAGGCCGCGACCCCCCATGAGGAGGGGGATGGGCACCCAGCCGAGAGCGCCGATCACGGCGGCGTCATGGCCCACGGCGTGCCCGAAGAGGCCTTGGCCCTGGAGAACCCCATCCCTGCCACAGAGGAATCCATCGCCATGGGCGCCAAGATCTTCGCGGAGCGCTGTGTGGCCTGTCACGGGGAAGAGGGCCGGGGCGACGGGCCGGCCGCGGCAGCGCTGGATCCACCGCCCAGCAATCTCCACGCGGACCACGTCCACGCCCAGACCGACGGCAGCATGTTCTGGACCATCAAGGAGGGCTCGCCGGGAACGGCCATGCCTCCCTGGGAGGATGTGTTGAGCGACGAGGAGATCTGGCACCTGGTCAACTTCATCCACACCTTCGACGACTCCAAAAAGCAGCAGTAGACCTGGCCTCGATCCCGGGTCCCGAGATTGTCGAACACCTAGTCGAAAATATAGCCGAAAAATATCTGGGGTGATCCAGGCCCAGGGGGCGCGAAACCACGTCCATGCGCCTGGGCAGGCCTGCCCTTTGCCTGTGGCAAATCGTCCAGCTCCGTCGCAAACCGTCAATTTTTCTCCGCTCTTTTTCTCAGAAAGGTTGGCCTGCCTGGACCGGCTTGCCATGAGGTGTTCCGCTTCTCTATAGTGGGGAGCGAATCCATCGACCCTTCCGGTGCCGGCCTGGTGGACCCCGCCACGGCCGCATCGGGGACCGCAACTCACACAGGAAAAGGCAGAGCCCCATGTCCATGAACCTATTTTCGAAGCCGTCCCATGCCCGTCTTCTCTGGGTCCTGGCGCTGTTGACCACGGCCCTGGTCCTGACTGTCACGCCGGTGGCCGCCCATGAAGGGGGCGTGCATGTGGTCCAGCCCGGGGAGACCCTGAGCCAGATCGCCCAGCGCTACGGCACGGACGTGGCCACCCTGCGTCGGCTGAACAACCTGGGCGACGTGGATTTCGTCTGGTCCGGCCAGCGGCTGGCGGTGCCCCTGGCGGACGGGAACGAGACGACCGGCGACCCGGCCCCCGCCGCCCAGGAGGAGGTGAGCGTCTACGTGGTCCAGCCGGGGGACACCCTCTCGGGCGTAGCTGTGGCCTTCCAGACCAGCCTGGCTCATCTGGTGGAGTTGAACGGCATCTACCCAGGGCAACGGCTCCTGGTGGGCCAGGAGCTGCGAGTGCCGGCCCGGGGATCCGGGAGCCCAGCGCCGACCCAGGAGGCTGCTTCCGTGGAGCTGCCCGTGAACCACGTGGTCCAGCCTGGGGAGCATCTGGGCATCAT
>WGCB01000104.1 GCA_015494005.1 Caldilineaceae bacterium | reverse complement strand
TCCCAAGGCGGTGCGCCAGATGGCCCGCTACCTGGGACAGCTGCGCCAGATCAGCGAGGAAGTCACCCGGCAGATCAACGAGGAGCTGGGGGATCTGGACGAGCTCAAGGATCTGCAGGATCTCAACCCCCAGAAACAGATCAACCAGATCCTGAATCCCCCGTCCAAGAAGAAAAAGAGCGCGGCCAAGAAGCCAGCGGAGAGGCCCAAGCCAGCGGCCGCGTCCTCAGGCAAGCCCACGCCAGCGGTGACAAGCCCGGAAGCCAGCGCCGATCCCCAGACGGAACCGGCCCAGGGACAGGAAGAGGCCAGCGACCAGCCCCTGGGCGTCATCGAGCGCAACCGGCAGACCTCCCCAGCCTCGGCCCAGATCAAGGCCCACATGGAGAAACTGGAACAGGAGCGCCGGGCCAAGCTGGACGGTCTGGCTCCCGAGGAGGAAAACAGCATCGCCCCTCCGGCCCTGCAGCAGGCCATGGCAGACGCCTCCCAGGACGAGGAGCCGGGCCCGGACCCGGAAACCACTCCCCCGGCCACCGCTCCGGCCCAGGACGTTGATTCGGACGAGGAGTCCGCATGAGCCAGCGCACCGAAGGAATGGAATTCGACCCAGTCGAGGCCCATCGCATGGGCCTGATGGAGCACCTGGCCGAGCTGCGCAATCGGCTGATCTGGATCGTGGCCGCGCTGCTGGTGGGCACGGTGGTCAGCATGGTCTTCGTGACCCCCATCCTCAAGCTCATCACCGAGCCCGTGGGGGACAAACTCATCGCCATCGGCCCCACGGACACCATCGGCATCTTCTTCAAGGTGAGCTTGACCATGGGCGCGGCCTTTGCCATGCCCGTCATCGTCTACCAGGTGGTGGCTTTCGTCTCCCCTGGCCTCTACCCCCACGAGAAGCGGGTGCTGCTCATGCTCCTGCCCGGGGTCATGATCCTCTTCCTGTCCGGGGTGGCCTTCGCCTACTTCATCATGCTGCCGGTGGCCATCGGCTTCCTGCAGAACTTCCTGGGCGACGTCATCATCCAGGACTGGACCATCGACCGCTACATCAGCTTCATCACCCGCATCGTCTTCTGGATCGGCGTGGCCTTTGAGACGCCCCTGGTCATCGCCTTCATGGCCCGGATCGGCCTGGTCAGCGGACCCCAGCTCCTGAGCTACTGGCGTCAGGCCGTGGTCCTCATCTCGGTGATCGCCGCCATCATCACCCCCACGGTGGATCCGGTGAACATGACCATCGTGATGCTGCCCCTCATCGTCCTCTATTTCATGGGCGTGGGCCTGGCCTACCTGCTCTACACTCCCCGGGAGCCCCGGGACTTCTCCGATGAGGAGTGGTTCGGGGAGGACGAGGAATAGCCGCTCGAACGGAGGCTAGCCGGACCGGGGCTCCGCCTGGGCGCCCCACAGCGAGGACATGAGCCACCTTTCACCCATCCACCCACACCCTGGGGATCGGCGCCATGGCCCACCCACCGTCACAGAGCTCCTTCGACGTCCTCATCACTGCCGGGTACAACCCCCACAAGCCGGATCCCCTGAAAGAGGCCACCGGCGTGGCCCACAAGGTCTTCATCCCCGTGGCTGGCATGCCCATGATCTGGCACGTGGTCCGGGGGCTGGAGGAGAGTGGCCTGATCCGGGAGATGGTGGTGGTGGGGATCGACCCGGAGGAGCAGGCCCTGGTGGACCTGGGCCGCCCCGTCCACTACCTGCCCAACCAAGGCAGCCTCTGGGCCAACCAGCACGCCGGCCTGCTCAAACTCCAGGAGCTGGACCCCACGGACCGCTTCGTCCTGGCCTCCCCCGCGGACATCCCTCTCCTCACCGGTGAGATGGTGCATTGGTTCATCCAGGCCTGCCAGCCCCTAGACCGGGAGCTCTACTGGTCCGTGGTCCCCAAGGAGGTGATGGAGGCCACCTTCCCGGGCAGCGGCCGCACTTTCGTCCCTCTCAAGGATGGTTCCTTCTGCAGCGGCGGCCTCTTCCTGGGGGATCTCCAGGCCGCGCTGGGCTTCCAGGACAAGATGCGAGAGTTCCTGGAAACCCGCAAGAACTTCCTGCAACAGGCCTGGCTCCTGGGCCCCTGGACCCTGCTGAAACTCCTCTTCCGCCAACTGACCATCGCCGAGCTCTTGGACCGGGCCCAGGAGTTCCTGGGGGTGACCGGCGCGCCAGCCATCTCCCCCTACGCGGAGCTGGGCATGGACATCGACAAGCCCCACCAGCTGGCCCTGGTGGAGGCCTTCCTCCAGGCCCACCCGGAGCACCCCGCCGCGGTCCGGGCCCGGCAGGCCCTGGGCGCACCCGTGGAG
>WGCB01000103.1 GCA_015494005.1 Caldilineaceae bacterium | reverse complement strand
GCCCAGGATGCCGCCCAGGATCGTCCTTCCGATCCCCCGTTTCCTCGGTGATCCAGTCATGGCTCCAGTGTACCAGTTGGGCGGCAGGATCGACAAAGGCAGGGCGTTTGTGCGGCTGTTTGTGAGAGGGGCCTATTTCGGAGGGCCTTCCGGGGGCTCCTGGGCGGAGAGGCGACGCTCCAGCTCGCCGATCCGCTCTCCCTGGCTCACGATGAGCTCGGCCAGGAAGCCCACCAGGAGCAGGAGCACGCTGATCACCGCCAGGATGCCAGCGGCGATGAAGATGGGGCGTTGCTGCTTGCCGATGGTGATGTAGAGGCCGGTGAGGTAGAGGAAGGTGGCCAGGCTGATCACCATGCCCAGGAGGCCCAGGCCACCGAAGAAGCGCATGGGAGCCCGGCTGAAGGTGAGGAGGAACTTGACCACCAGGGCGTCCAGGAAGCTGATGGGGATGCGGCTGAAGCCGAATTTGCTGCTCCCGGCCGGGCGGGGCTGGTAGAAGGTGGGCACCTCGCCGATGCGGAAGCCCTGGTGGGCGGCCATCATGAGGAGGAAGCGGTGCCAGTCGCTGCGCAGGGGCGGCAGGCTCTCGATCACCTCCCGGCGCATGGCCTTGATCCAGTTGCCGTCGTGGACCTGCACCCCGGCCAGCCAGCGGATGACCCAGTTGTAGATGGCGCTGGCCAGGACCTTGCCGTCCCGTCGCCCTTGACGCCAGCCAGCCACCACGTCCAGGTCCTCTCGCTCCAGGTGGCGGACCAGGGTGGGCACGTCCTGGAGGGGGTCCGCCTCCATGTCCGCCGGGATGAGGATGACGATCTCTCCTCGGCTGGCGGTGAACATGCGCTGGAGGGCCGCGGTCATGCCCTGGCTGCGCCGGTTGGTGAAGACCCGCAGCTCCGGGTACTCTTGGGCCAGCCGGGCCAGGACGGCGCCGGTGCCGTCCCGGCTGCCGTCGTTGACCACCAGCACCTCCCCGGGCCGTCCCAGCTCCTGGAAGGCCTGGAAGGAGCGCCGCACCACCTCCTCGATGGTCCCCTCCTCGTCCCGGGCGGGGATGACCACGGAGATGCTTCCGTCACCTGGTGCGGGGCGGGGTGTCGGGCTGTTTTTCTGGGCAGAAATCTGGGAAACGGCTGCTCGGTTCATGGGCTCTTCACCCCAGGAAGGCATGGATGGCCGCCACCACCCGGTCCTGCTGTTCCTCGGTCATCTCCGGGTAGAGGGGCAGGCTGAGGCAGCTCTCCGCCACTGCCTCGCTGACCGGCAGATCCCCGGGCTGGTAGCCCAGGTCCTGGTAGGCGGGCTGCAGGTGCAGGGGGATGGGGTAATGGATGCCCGCGCCGATGCCCTCCATGTGCAGGTGGGCCAGGAGCTCGTCCCGGGCCGGGGTGCGGACCACGTAGAGGTGCCAGGCCGGGTCCGCTTCTGGGGCCACCCTGGGTAAGGTGAGCTCGCTCCCTTGGAGGAGCTGGCTGTAGCGGGCGGCCAGGCGGCGGCGGGCATCGGTCCACCCGGCCAGGTGAGGCAGCTTGGCTCCCAGGATGGCGGCCTGGAGGGCGTCCAGGCGCTGGCCGAAGCCCTTGACCTCGTGCAGGTACTTGGAGCGGCGGCCGTGGTTGCGCAGGAGCCGGATCTGCTCGGCCAGGCGAGGATCGTTCGTGGTCACCGCGCCGGCGTCCCCGTAGGCCCCCAGGTTCTTCCCCGGGTAGAAGCTGAAGCAGGCCGCATCCCCCAGGACGCCGGTCATCTGGCCCTGCCAGGTGGCTCCGTGGGCCTGGGCCGCGTCCTCGATGATGGGGATGGCCCGCCCGTTTCCGGCGGCCTGGACCGCGGCCCGGATGGCTGGGATGTCCGCGGGCTGGCCGTAGATGTGGACGGGGATCACCGCCTGGGTGCGGGGGGTCACGGCCTGGGCCACCTGGGCCGGGTCCATGTTGTAGCTGTCCGGCTGGATGTCCACGAAGACCGGGGTGGCCCCCACCGCGCTGATGGCCTCCGCAGTGGCAATGAAGGTGTGGGCCACGGTGATCACCTGGTCCCCAGGGCCCACGCCCAGGGCCCGCAGGGTCAGCTCCAGGGCGGAGGTGCCGCTGCTCACCCCCACGCAGTGTTGGGCTCTGCAGAAGGCGGCGAAGGCCTCCTCGAAGGCCTGGACCTCCGGCCCCATGATGAAGCGGGTGGTCTCCAGGACCCGGCGGATGGCCTGGTCCACCTCTGCCTGGATGGTGGCGTACTGGGCGGCCAGATCGACCAGGGGGATCTTGGCGGGCATGGGCGTTTTCCTGGGCTGGTGGGGGCGCGTGGACCTGTTCTCCGGGACATCTCGGCCTGCAAAAGCGTGGCTGAGCCTGTCTCAGCTCAGCCACACGGAACTCGTTGAATTATACGCCAGGCCCGGAGGAAGGCCAAAGCCTGGGTTAGACCTGGATGGGGGCCATGCTGGCCTGGTGATAGGCCTGGATCTCCTGGGTGACGCCGGCCAGCTTGCCCCGGACGAACTCGATCTGGGCGGTGAGCTCCGGGGATTCACCGGCGCCGTTGCGCTGCTCCAGGAGGAAGTCCAGCTGCTCCTGCCAGCGGGCCAGCTCCTGCTGCAGGTAGGCTAGCTCCTTCTGCCGCCCCACCAGGAGCAGGGATTCCACGCCCTGGTCGCTGATCTCCGAGTGGAGGTCCTGGACCAGGGCCGGGTAGTGGATGGTGACCCAGCGGCGCAGGAACTCGTTGCCCACAGTCCAGAAGCCGTTGTTCTGGCGCAGGTAGCCCAGCTTGTTCATGCCGTAGACCAGGGTGCGGATGCGGCTGGCCGATTCCCCGGGCAGCTCGGCCAGGATGGTCTCGTTGTCGGCCAGGGTCAGCTGGGCCACGGTGAGGAGGATCTGCCGCTCCATGGGGGAGAGGTGGTCGAAGTCCACCTGGAAGAAGCCGGAGAGCAGGTGATCCGGGTGCAGGTCCTCGTCCTGGATGGCCCGCAGGCGTCCCGTATCCTCGCCCTCGGGCTGGAAAAGCTTCTGGCAGAGGTACTGGATCAGGTAGGGGTGCCGGTGGGTGTGGTGGAGGATGGCCTCCAGGGTGTCACCGCTCACGTGGATGGTGCAGTTGCTCTGCTTCTGGAGCACCAGGTCCCGGGCCGAATCTGGGTCCAGGCTCCAGAGGTTGATGAGGCTGAAGCCGAAGAGGAAGGGGCTGGTGGCCCATCCTCGGGTCAGCTCATTGAGCTTCATGAGGAACTTGGTGGCGGTCATCACCGTGCGCAGCTGGCCGTTCTGGAGGGCCTTGCGCAGGCGAGCCAGCCCCTTGGTGTCGTTTTCCCCCACGTTGATCAGGGCCTCGGCCTCGTCGATGAGCAGGAAGAGCTGCTTGTTTTCCCGGCGCAGGTGGCGCTGGAGGGTGCGCAGGATGCGGATCACGTCCCGGTTTTCCAGGCTCTCCACGTCCACGCCCAGGGCCTCGAAGCGCTCTGCCTGGTCCTCCACGGAGACGAAGAGCTCGCTGGCCAGATCCTCCATGCTCTCGCAGCCCTGGATGTCCCAGAAGAGGGGAACCAGGTGGCTGGCCGGGTCGTTGTCGGTGATCCACTCCAGCTGGCGCAGGAGGGAGGTCTTCCCCATGCGTCGGGTGCCCACCACCCAGACGGCTGGGTCATCGATCTGCAGCAGGTATTCGATCAAGCGATGGCGTCCGTAGTGGTCCGGGCCACGAAGCCATCGACCAACGATGTAGGGGTTACGCATGGTTCACACTTTTCTGCGATGAATGTTCGAAGGCTGTTGCCGTCCGCACAGGTCGAACCAGGGGCCTGGAAGGGCCGCTGGGGTCAAGCCACGTGTTTCTCCAGCAAGGATGGCTCCTCCTGGAGGTGGGCGCCGTTGCCATTGCCGTTGGGCGTGAGGGTTTCCAGGCCCACGTTGTGGTCGTTGCCCACGTTGCGGATGTGCTCGTGGGCGAACTCCACGTCGTCCAGGGTGATGGTCTGCCGGTTCTCCGCCAGCATGTGGTTCACGGCCTCCATGGCGTACTGTTGGAGCCGGAAGGGACGCCCGTCGCTCTGGTCGATGATGAATTCCAGGGCGGCCGAGTCGTAGCGGTAGTAGCCCTCCACCGGGGCGGTGAGGAGCTCCATGGCCTGCTCCCGGTCAAAGGGTTTC
The DNA here is from genome assembly GCA_015494005.1 of Caldilineaceae bacterium. GTDB lineage: Bacteria > Chloroflexota > Anaerolineae > Caldilineales > Caldilineaceae > S144-5. Next base: position 14,039 of record WGCB01000103.1, on the reverse strand, counting down.
AGCTCGATCTCGTTGAAGAGGTTGTACCAGGGACTCTCGATCCGGTCCCACTCCTTGCTGATCTGGATGCCAGCCACCACCGCGCCCAGGGTGGCGGCGAAGTCCCGCATGAAGATGCGCCGCAGCCGCTGCTGGATCAGGGCGTCGTAGCTGCTCATCACGTCCATCTCGTCCATGAGCAGGATGATGCGCAGGTACTTGCCCGGGTAGTGGACGTCGCCGTACTCCTGGAGCAGCTTGATGATCTCCCGCAGATCCCGGCTGAACTGCCGGTCCGTGTACTGCTCCTGGGGCAGGCGGTAGTAAAGCAGCTCCTGGAGCTCCTCCCCGAAGCTTTCGTCCGCGTCGGGCAGGGTCATGATGCCGTGGAGGATCTCCTCCATGAGGAAGTGGAAGAAGGCATCCTCCGTGGTGCCCTCCAGGTCGATGAAGAGGGGGATGAACCAGTATTCGGGGTCGTCCACCTCTCGCAGCCGGTTGGCCAGCTGGTAGAGCAGGGTGGTCTTGCCGATGCGTCGCTCCCCGTGGATCATGATGCTGTTGTTGTGCAGGGTGTCCACGATGCGCTGGAGCAGGTCGTGCCGACCGAAGAACATGTCCTCTCGCCGCACCGGCTCGCCGCTGACGAAGGGGTTGTACCCCCGGCTGATGGCCTCCCGGGCCCGCTTGCGCCGCTGCAGGTGCTCCGTCCCCATGACGAAGAAGCTGCCCAGCATGATGATGAAAAGGGCCATCATCCAGATGAAGAGATCCCGCCGGATCTCGCCCAGGTAGGGCAGGTTCAGGGTCACCGGAGGCGGCACCACCTGGAAGGAGAATTTCTCGATGTCCGAGTAGTTGAACGCCAGGTCCCGGGCCTGGAACTCCACGCTGTAGTTGCCCTCGGTGGTGAAGTTGTCCAGGGTGAGCAAGCGGCCGTTGATGGGCTGCCAGTCCCCCAGCTCCCCGGGGCTGCTCAGGCGGTAGAGCACCTTCAGGTCCGTGGGCGCGGTGTGCAGGTCCCCGGCCACGAAGCTCAGGGTCACACTCTTGTCCGACTCCACTTCCAGGACCCCTGTGGCCTGATCCCGGACCAGGCCCGAGGCGGAGGCGACCCGGATCCAGGGGGGTGTGCGTTCCGGCCGGTAGTAGATGGTGCCGGCCTTGCTGCCGAACCAGTAGCCGTCCTCGAAGGTGCGGGTGATGGCGTAGATGGGCGCCTGGGGCAGGATGTCCTGGATGCTCAGGGTGGCCCAGGTCAGCCCGTCGAAGTGGGTGAGCCCGCCCTCACTCCCGATCCAGAGGGAGCCATCCGCTGGGTCCGTGTAGAGGGTGTAGAGGCGGTTGGTGGGCAGGCCGCTGGCGCTGTTGTAGTGCTCCCACTCCTGGCCGTTCCAGTGGCTGAGTCCTTTCTGCTCCACGGCCACCCACATCCCTCCGGCAATGTTGGGATCCGGCGCCAGAGCCACGATGGCGTCGCCGGGCAAGGTGTCCTCGCTTTCCGGATCCCGGCGGAAGGTGAGCCATTCTCCCGATGCTTCCTGGACGAAGATGCCGGAGCGGGCCGTGCCGATCCAGAGGCGGCCCAGGGAGTCGAAGGTCAGGGCCCGGATGTCCTTCCCGTCCACGATCTCCACCTGGCTCATCTCGCCGCTTGGGATGAGGTAGCGGCTGAGGCCTGCCCCTGTGCCGATCCAGATGCCTTTGTGGTCTGGCAGCAGGGCGTTGACCTGCAGGCTCGGCAGCTCCTGCTCCGAGATGGGCTGGGACCACTTCCCAGCCTGGTAGCGGGCCAGGCCAGCGCTGGTGCCCACCCAGATGGCCTCCTCCTTGTCCTGGGCCAGGGCGGTGATCTCGTTGCTGGGCAGGCGAGAGCCCTCGGAGTCCACGGTGAAGATGCTCTCCGTGCCACCGAAGCCGAGCCCCTGCTTGAAGATGAGGCCCCCCTTGGTGCCGATCCACAGGATTTCGCCGGGCTCGCTGAGCAGGGCGGTGATGTGGTTGATGCCCGGGTAGTTGAGGTCGTCCCGCCACTCGCTGGCCCAGGCTTTGGCGTCGTAGCGGAAGACCCCAGCCGCGGTGCCGAACCAGACGGACTGGTCTGGATCCACGGCGATGGCCCGAACGAAGGGAGTGGTCAGCCCTTGGTCGCCGGAGAAATCACCGGAGAAAATGGCCTGGATGCCCTGGGTGGTCACCTTCAGGGCGCCGTTGCCGTTGGTCCCGCCCCAGATCACCCCATCCGCGTCCCCGGCCAGGGTGATCACCCGGAAGGGATTGCCCTGGTCGTCCTCGGCCGGAATCTCCACCCATTTGCCGCTGCTGGGATCCTGCCAGGCCAGGCCGGCCATGGTCCCCGCCCAGATGGTGCCGTTGTCCGCCACCCAGAGGGAGCGCACGTCGTCGCTGGGCAGGCCGTCTTGCTGGGTGATGGTGGACCAGCTCTGGCCTTGGTAGACCCAGAGTCCCTGGCTCGTGCCTACCAGCAGGGCATTGGCCTTCTCCGTCAGCGCGTAGACGGGAACCCCCCGCAGCTCGGGGATGGCGATCTGGTCGCTGCCGTTCCAGGCAAAGAGACCCTGGCTGCTGCCCACCCAGAGTTGACCGTTGAACTGGATCAGGCTGTTCACGCTGCCCAGGACCGTCACCTCCTGCTGCCAGGTGGTGCCGTCCCAGCGGGCCACGTGTCCCCGGTCCGTGCCAGCCCAGACCTCCCCGGGATTGCTGCCGTGGGCCAGGGTCTGGATCCGTCCTGGGGCCATGCCCTCCTGGGGCGTGAAGGACTCCCAGGCCCCGTCGAAGCGGCTGACCCCCACATCGGTGCCGAACCAGACCACGCCCTGGTCCGCCAGGATGCTCAGGACGTTGTTGGAGACAAGGCCGTCCTCCTGCTGGAAGGTGATCCAGGGCGTCTTGATGGTCTGGGCCTGGGCCGCGGTGACCGTCAAGAACAGGGCTCCCAGCAAAAGGGCCAAACCTCGGGTCCGGGCTCGGCGGAACAGAGTTCGGAAGTTCTGCAGGTGCAGCGGATGGATCGCGTTCACCAAACCTCCCCTTCCTGTGTTGTCCTCACGTGACTTGGCCAAGGGATGGTCCCATCCACTGGCCGGCTTCGGGATCATCGGGATGATTTTCATGGAGGGAATGGGTGCTCCTCATGGATTTCTAACGATTCGTCAACAAAATAGCACTTAAGAGTTAACCAGGATCGGTGATCACCCTGTAGAGTACTTTCGTACTATTGCCTGGGAGATTTGCCGAGAATTGTCGGAGAAATGGCGGAGGGCGACTGGGAGAAAAGAGGGGGGCAAGGGCCGGCAGCGGCCTGGAGCCCGAAATCCAGGCCGAGAAACGTGTAAGGAACGTTGGGTGAGGGGCGACGAACGTGTAAGGATTTCGGCGCGGGGAAGCCTCCCGAAATGCCCTGGCTGGGCCTGGGACAGACGGTCTGCTTCGCTATGCGCTTGGCAAGCAGAAACAGGGACAGCTCAGGGGTTCGGGCTGGGGAAGAGCCACCCGGGATCGAGTCGATGCCGCTCCAGCACCTCCTGGAGGGTCACCTTTTCCCCGCCCCGGTCCAGGCTCAGCTGACCCGCGGCCAGCACGCTGACCACCCGCAGGCCGTTGTAGCCGTCGGTGAGTGGGGCTCGCCCCTGGCGGATGGCGTCCACGAAGTCGCTCAGCTCGTTGCGCAGAGGCTCCATCATGTCCAGCCGGGGGATGAGGATGTCCCCAGAGTGGACCTTGTACTGGAACTCGCCGTAGATGGGATCCCCCTTGCGGTAGACCCCCTTGTCGTAGATGCGGATCTTGCCCTCGGTGGAGACGTCATCGTAGACCACCATCTTCTTGCTGCCCACCACAATGGTCTCCCGCTGCTTGCTCGGGTCCAGCCAGCTGGCATGGACGTGGCTGAGCACGTCCTCCGGGAAGTAGAGGGTGAGGAAGATCACGTCCTCCACCCGGCCGTTCAGGCAGGCGGCTCCCTGGCAGCTCACGGCCAGGGGCATCCGCTCCAGCAGGTAGAGGGCGATGGAGACGTCGTGGGGGGCGATGCTCCACAGCGCGTTGATGTCGCTCTGCACCCGGCCCAGGTTGACCCGGCGACTGTACAGGTAGAAGATCTCCCCCAGCTCCCCCCGATCCAGCATCGTCTTGATGTGACGCACCGCCGGGTTGTACTCGAAGACGTGCCCCACCATCAGGATCCGTCCTCGCTCCTGGGCCAGGGCCACCAGCTCCTGAGCCTGGCCCAGATCCATGGCCAGGGGCTTCTCCACGAAGACATGCTTGCCCGCCTCCAGCCCGGCCTTGGCCAGGTCGTAGTGGGTCCGGGCCGGCGTGGAGATGGCCACCGCCTGGATGGACTCATCCGCCAACACCTCTCGGAAATCGGTGGTGGTGTGGATCTGGGGGTAGAGGCTGGCCGCCTTCTCCAGGGCCTGGGGCCGGGCGTCCACCACCGCCACCAGTGCTGCCTGGGGCAGCTGGTGGAAGTTCCGGGCCAGGTTGGGCCCCCAGTAGCCGTAGCCGATCTGGGCCACGCGCACGGGTTGTTCTTGCATCGCACACATCCTTTCACGTTCGCTCTTGTTCTGGAAAAAGCCCGGACACCTCGCCGCCGGGCCCTGTTTTCGTCGCTGCGGGGCTTGCCTGCTCGCTGGGCAGTCCAGGTTTCGGACCGGCCCAGCCGACACGCCTCACGGAGCTGCGCGGGGCTGGAAGGTCACCCGCTCCACCCCGCCGAAGAGCCAGGGGCCATCCACCGGGGAGCCCACCCAGGCCACCGCAGGCCGCAGCAGATCCGCCTGCTCCACCCCGCTGCCTGGGGGCGCGCCCACCACCCCCACGAAAGCATGGCTCCAGCGGAAGCGGCCCTGGAGGTCCTCCCCCAGTCCCAGGCGGGCCAGCCCAGCCACCGCCTCCGGCCCCAGGTGACGGCTGGCCTCGTCCCGCACCGCGCCGGCGATGACCGTGCCCGCCGGCCACTGGCCCAGCCAGTCCGCCATCTCCTGGGAGGCTCTGGGGCTGGCGAAGGTGTCGAAGCTGGCGGCTTCCAGGAGTTGCCCGGTCGGGTCCAGGGCCGCCAGGTTGTAGCCCCGCCGGTTGGGGGAGGCATCCTGCCCGGCCAGGAGGATGCGGGCGAAGTCCCCCACGTCCGCGCCGGCGCTCAGGGCCATCACCGGGCGATCCCCAGGCAGGGTGACGCCGGTGCGTCCCACGGGCCAGCCCCCATCCTCGGGTTGGCCCTCGGCCAGGTACGCGGGCCAGGGCTCCCCGGCGAAGGCCAGCTCCAGCGCGTCCACCGGTTGGGTGGCCAGCCCTGGCGGCACGGTGACGGTCACCTGCTGAGCCCCGTCTGGGAGGGGCTCCGCCTGCCAGGTCAGCGCCTGGCCGTTCAGGTGCAGGCCCGCCAGCTCCCCCCGCAGGGTCAAGGTCAGCTGACCGCCCCGGGTCGGCAGGTCCAGGAGCAGCCGGGGGCGCCGGCGCAGGGCATAGCGCACCTGGCCTCCCTGCGCGCCCAGCATGGCCCAGCCCTCCCCCAGGTGCAGCGCACCCTGGGGCTGGCCCAGCTCCAGGGACCAGGCCGGGCTCGGCTCCGTCTCCACCCGGTAGAGGCGGATGGTGCTGGGGGCGCCGGTCCAGTCTGGGCCCTGCCACTCCTCCACCAGGCTCACCGGCAGCACCTCCTCCACGAAGCGGACCAGCTGGGGCGGGCTCTGCTCCAGGTACAGGGTCACGTAGCCCACTTGGAGGAAGTCCAGCACCGGGCCGGCCAGGGGGCGGTTGCGGGCCACCAGCTCCTCCCAGCGGGCGTCGATGACCGGGCCCAGATACCAGGCGTCCCCGTTCATCAGGGCGATGAGGTCGCCCAGGAGCGGGGCCTGGGTGAAGTACTGGAACTTGTAGGGTGGGTTGCGGCTGGTGTTGCCGCCCAGCCGCCGCTTGCCGTGGACCGTCTGGTACCACTGCTGCATCATGATGAGCACGTGGGAGCGTCCCAGGACCCGGGCGCCGTTGCGCCAGCCCGTGGGCAGCTCCAGCAGGGTGACGTCCCCGGGCTGGGCCTGGAGGGTGCGGTAGATGGCCGGCACCCGGAAGTCGTTCAAGGGCAGGGGGATGGAGATGTGCTCGAAGAGGAAGAGGGCGGCCAGGGCGAGGAAGACACCAAGACTCGAAGCTCGAAGATTGAGGATCGAAACAGAGACTGGAGATGGAGAGACTGGGGATTTGCTATCGGATTCGACATCCAGAAAGCCGTCCTTCGTCTTTTGTCTTCCGTCTTTTGTATCTGTGCCACCCGTGCCCTCGGCGTGCCCCTTCCTCATCCCCCAGTGCAGCGCGCACCCAGCCAGCATCGCCGCGCTGAGGAGGAGCATGACGCTGTAGCGGCTGGGATAGCGGTTGCCGCTGAAGAAAGGCAGGCGGCGGATCAGCGCGAAGGGACCGGGGATCCCCGTGGGCTGGCCGTTCCAGCGGACCACGTCACCCAGGGTCAGCCATCCGAAGAGGAGCCCGGCCAGGGGCCAGAAGAGCCCTCGCCAGCCTCGCCGCCGGATCAGCCCCACCCCACCCAGGACGCTCAGGACCAGGACCGTGTAGCCCAGGGTGATCTGCTGCCCCTTGTCGTTGGGGAAGGCCCGGCTCGCCACCCACTCCCCGAAGAGAGGGTGCAGCCGGGTGGGCATCAGGTAGCCCAGCAGGTCCGCGCTGAAGACGTCCGCGAAGCCGCCGCCGCTGGCGAAGAAATCCCCCTCCCGCAGCAGGTCCGGGACCATGGCCCAGAGGAAAGGGGCCAGCCCCAGGACGAAAAGCAGGCCGAGCCCGGCGAAACGGGTGACCAGCGCCGTCACCGGGACGGAGCCAGGCGCATCCCGGGCCAGCAGGGTCTCCAGGAGCTTCCAGGCGAAGAGCAGGCCGGCGAAGAGCACCAGGAAGGAGGCGTAGGTCAGCTCGGCCCAGGCCTGGAAGGTCAGGAAGAGCCCGGCCAGGAAGACCCACTTGCCAGCCTTCTGCTCGGGCGGGGTCCCAGCCATGCGCAGCATGGCCAGCACCGCGAAGGGGATCCACTGGCTGCTGGCGATGTTGAACTGGCCCAGGCTGGCGTAGAAGAGTTTGGGCCCGGCAAAGGCGTAGACCAGGCCGGCGAAGAGGGCGGGGAGGAAGGTGGGTGACTGGGTGATTGGATGACTGGACGCCTCGGCCCTCTCCCTGACCTTGCCCGGGTGGGGTTCTTTTGTCCCTGCCAGCACCCAGCGGGCCAACAGGAAGGCCCCGTAGCCGCTCAGAATAAAAGAAGAGAGGAGGAGCAGGTTGTTGGCCACTACCAGGGTCAGGCTGGTCTGCAGGGGGATGCTGAGCAGGCCGTTCAAGGGGGTGAGGGTGTAGAAGCCCAGGTTGATGCCGATGGGGAAGAACATCCAGTCCGCGTGGAAGATGTCCGGGACTAGCTGATCCACCAGCCGGGCCTTGATCCACCAGAGATTCCAGGCCAGGGCCGGGTCGTCGATGCCATCTCCGGGCACGTGGCTGGTGAAATGGGCCGCCAGGGGCCAGGTCAGAGCCAGGGCCAGCAGAGTGTAGAGGATCAGCGCGGCCAGGTGGGGCCCCAGGCTGGTTTTGGATGGCTTCTTGGCGTGGTCCATGGATGGATCCTAGCATCCTGCTGGAGGGAGTGCAAAAAGTCAATCGGAAAGCCAATTTGCCACTTGTCAACGTGCCCACCCTTTGCTATACTCTCTTCTGAAGAATCAGAAACTGCTCCAGGCCAATCCCCGCGGCGTGGGGCCTGCAACATCCGCACATTCGTACAACCAAATATAGGCTGGATGACGAGCGCGAGAGAGAATCGGCCGCTTTGGATGCAAGCCACGTTTGGGCGTCCGAAACGGAAACGATCGCCGAAGGTGCAAGCGCAGGAGGGACCGGAACCCCTTGTGTGACTCTCTCAGGCAAAAGGTATCGTGCTCCGACAGCACTCTGGAGAGTTCTTGGACAGTGGCCGGGTCGTTGACGCCGACAACGCAGTTCAAGACGCCGATGGGGATACAAAACTCTCAGGCGAAAGGACAGAGCGGAAACCGGGGAATGTGCTCCTACCCAGGTTTCCGCATTTTTATTTCACCGTTCGCCGTCCAAAAACTGTCCAGTGCTGTCACCGATCAAGGGGGAAACTATGAAACGAACACGCCTGTACGAGACCCATCTGGCCTTAGGAGGGCGCATGGTGCCCTTCGCCGGCTGGGAGCTGCCAGTCCAGTACCCCACCGGTCCCATAGCGGAGCACCATGCCGTGCGCAAGGCAGCCGGCATCTTTGACATCGATCACATGGGCCAGGTGGACGTGCGTGGGCCCGACGCCGAGGCCTTCCTGCAGCGCATCCAGGTCTACGACGTCTCCCAGATGGCCCCCTGGGACGCCCACTACAGCCTCATGACCTACCACGACGGCACCATCGTGGACGACATCTTCGTCTATCGGCTGCCCGACAGCTGGATGGTGGTGGTCAACGCCAGCAATCGGGAAAAAGATGTGGCCTGGATGGAGGCCCACACCCACGGCCTCCAGGTGGAAGTGACAGACATCTCCGACGAAACCTACATGCTGGCCGTTCAGGGCCCCAAGGCGGAGGCCATCCTGCAGCGGATCGCCGACGCGGACCTGAGTGTGGTCTCGGCGCGCAAGGCCCTGCGGGCCCGGCTGGACGGGGTGGAGACCCTCATGGGGCGCACGGGCTACACCGGGGAGGACGGCTTCGAGCTCTACTTCCCCGCGGACGAGGCGGTGCACCTCTGGAACCGCATCCTGGAGGTGGGGAAGGAGGATGGCCTGCTCCCCTGTGGCTTGGCCGCCCGGGACAGCCTGCGCTTCGAGGCCTGCATGCCCCTCTACGGCCACGAGATCGACGCCACCATCAACCCCATCGAGGCCCGGCTGGGCTGGACCGTCTCCCTGGGCAAGCCCACCTTCGTAGGCCGGGAGAACCTGCTCAAGGTCAAGCTGGAGAAACCCTCCCGGCTGCTGGTGGGCTTCGAGATGGTGGACAAGGCGGTGCCCCGGGAGCACTACCCCATCGCTGTGGACGGCCAGGAGGTGGGCTACGTGACCACGGGCATGAAGAGCCCCACCCTGGGCAAGTTCCTGGGGCTGGGCTACGTGCCCCGGGCCTATGCCAAGCTGGGCACGGAGCTGCAGATCCTGGTGCGGGGCCGGCCCAAGCGGGCCCAGGTGATCAAGCGCCCCTTCTACAAGCCCCGGTACAAACAGTAGGCAACCAACCAGTAGGCAGACAACAGCGAACAATCAACAGGCAACAATCAACAGGTAACAATCCACAAGTCCAACCGGACAACCATTCTTTCCGTCGCTCTCTTTCCATCACCCATTGCCCAACAACCCATCCCCTTGATCACCGAAGAAAAGGAGAACCCACAATGTCCAAACCCAAGCTGGATCCCAACGCAAAGTACGCCAAAAGCCACGAGTGGGTGCGCGTCGAGGATGGCCTGGCCGTGGTCGGCATCAGCGACGCCGCCCAGGAGATGCTCAGCGACGTGGTCTTCGTGGACCTGCCCGAAGTCGGCGAGGAGGTGGAGGCCGGGGACGCGGTGGCCGTGGTGGAGTCAGTCAAGGCCGCGGAGGATGTCTACGCGCCGGTGAGCGGCACCATCGTGGCGGTGAACACCGCTCTGGAGGACACCCCGGAGCAGGTGAACGACGACCCCTACGACGCCTGGTTCTTCAAGATCCGCCCGGTCAGCCAGGAGGAACTGCAGAAGGAACTGGACGCCTTGATGAGCCCCGAGGAGTACGCGGAGTACGTGGAGCAGGAAGGACACTGAGCAAGAAGGAGACTGCGCAGGAAGAGTGCTGCCCCCTGGCCTGTCCACGGGAGGGCAGACCGGGAGCGCTGTGGGTCTGGGTCGCGCTGCAGGCCTGGCCCTGTACCGTTCCTGAACAGTCGGCAGGCTGTGGGCGCCTTGAGGCGTCCGTTGCTGCGGCCTCGTGTCGCCCCCGCGCGTGGAGGCCGAGTCGTTCCATCTTTCACCGGAGGTTTCTATGACATTTGTCGTCAACACGGACGCGGATCGGGCCGAGATGCTGGCGGCCATCGGTGTCCAGCAGATCGAAGATCTCTTCCACGACGTCCCCGCCGCCCACCGTTTCCCCCAGCTGGACCTGCCCCCGGCCCTGACCGAGGCGGAGGTGCTGGCGGATCTGCGGGCCATGGCCGACCGCAACGCGGACCTGGAAGGCAATGTGAGCTTCCTGGGGGCCGGGGCCTACCACCATTTCATCCCCACGCTGGTGGATTTCGTCATCAGCCGTAGCGAGTTCTACACCAGCTACACCCCCTACCAGCCCGAGGTCTCCCAGGGCACCCTCCAGGCCCTCTTCGAGTACCAGACCATGATCGCCACTTTGAGCGGCATGGAGGTGAGCAACGCCAGCCACTACGACGGGGCCACCAGCACCGCGGAGGGGGTGATCATGGCCCTGCACCTGACCCGGCACAAGCGCACCCGCATCGTCATGGCCCCCACGGTCCATCCCCAGTACCGGGCCGTGGTCCGCACCTATCTCCAGGGCTACGATCTGGAGTTCGTGGGCGAGGACCTTCCCCCCTTCGACTACCTGGACGCCTTGACCGAACTCATCGATGACAACACCGCCTGCGTGGTGGTGCAGAACCCGGACTTCCTGGGCGCCATCCAGAGCCCGGCCCGGCTCCAGGAGCTGGCCGACGCGGTCCACGCCCACAAAGCCCTCTTCCTGGTGGTAGCCAATCCCATCAGCCTGGGGCTGCTCACGCCACCCGGCGAGTACGGCGCGGACATCTACGCGGGGGAGGGCCAGGCCACGGGCAACGCCTTGAACTTCGGCGGGCCCTACCTGGGTCTCTTCGCCTGCCGCATGGCCCACGTGCGCAAGAGCGCCGGCCGCATCGTGGGGGAGACGGTGGACGTGGAGGGCAAGCGAGGTTTCGTCCTCACCCTGGTGGCCCGGGAGCAGTTCATCCGCCGGGAGAAGGCCTCCAGCAACATCTGCACCAACCAGAATTTGAACGCCCTGGCCTGCGCCGTCTACCTGACCGCGCTGGGCAAGCAGGGGCTGCGGCAGGTGGCCCAGAGCTGCACGGACAACGCCCACTACCTGGCCTCCCGCATCCAGGAGCTGCCGGGCTATGAGGTGCTGAACCCCGGCCATTTCTTCCACGAGTTCGTGGTCCGCTGCCCGGAGCCGGTGAGCGCCATCAACGACTACCTGCTCCACGAGAAGAACATCGTGGGCGGCTACGATCTGGGACAGGACTACCCCGAGCTGGGGGACAACGTGATGCTGCTCTGCACCACGGAGCTGAACACGCCGGAACAGATGGACCGGCTAGTGGAGGGACTGCGAGAAAGGAGCGAGGCTCATGGCGCTTAACATCAATCGACCGGAACCCACCCTGTTCGAGAAGAGCCGGCCAGGCCGCCGGGGCGTGCGCCCGCCGGTCTACGACGTGCCCCGAGCCGACCTGCCCCAGGAGTTCCTGCGCCAGGATCTGCCCCTGCCCGAGCTGGCCGAACGGGACGTGGTCAGCCACTACGTGCGCCTGAGCCGCAAAAACTACGGCGTGGACCTGGGCTTCTACCCCCTGGGCAGCTGCACCATGAAGTACAACCCCAAGGTCAACGAGGTGGCAGCCCGCATGCGGGGCTTCGTGGACATCCACCCCTTGCAGCCGGTGGAGACGGTCCAGGGGGCGCTGGAGCTCATGGTGCGCCTGCAGGAGATGCTGGCCGAGATCAGCGGCTTCCAGAGCGTCACCCTGCAGCCCTCCGCCGGGGCCCACGGCGAGCTGACCGGCGTGCTGGTCATCCGCAAGTACCTCCAGGATATCGGCGAAGGCCAGCGGGACATCATCCTGATCCCGGACAGCGCCCACGGCACCAACCCGGCCACCACCTCCATGGCCGGCCTGAAGGCGGTGGAGATCCAGAGCGACGAGGACGGCAACGCGGACCTGCGCTCCCTCCAGGCAGTCCTGGACAAGTACCCGGGGCGCATCGCCGGGCTCATGATCACCAACCCCAACACCCTGGGGCTCTTCGAGGCCCACATCCAGGAGATCTGCCAGATGATCCACGATGCCGGGGGGCTGGTCTACGGGGACGGGGCCAACCTGAACGCCATCATGGGCATCCTGCGCCCCGCGGACGTGGGCATCGACATCATGCACTTCAACCTGCACAAGACCTTCAGCACGCCCCACGGCGGCGGCGGTCCTGGCGCAGGGCCGGTGGGTTGCGTGGAGAAGCTGGCGCCCTATCTGCCTGGCCCCATCCCTCAGCGCCAGGAGGACGGCAGCCTGGATTGGGCCATGCCGGCCAAGAGCATCGGACGCATCCGCAGCTTCTGGGGCAACTTCGGGGTCCTGGTCCGGGCCTACACCTACATCCGCATGCACGGCGCGGAGGGCCTGCGGGAGGTCTCGGAGAACGCGGTGCTCAACGCCAACTACCTTATGCACCACGTGAAGCGCACCTACCCGGTCCCCTACGGCCACCGCACCTGCATGCACGAGTTCGTGGCCCAGGGCAAGCTGCCCGACGCCCCGGACGTCCACGCCCTGGACATCGCCAAGCGGCTCATCGACCTGGACAACGCCCATCCGCCCACCATCTACTTCCCCCTCATCGTGCCCGAGGCCCTGATGATCGAGCCCACGGAGACGGAGAGCAAGGAGACCCTGGACCAGTTCGTGGCCGACCTGGAGCAGATCGCCCAGGAGGCCCGGACCGACCCGGAGCTCCTCCACGAAGCGCCCCACAACGCGCCGGTCCGCCGCCTGGACGAGGTGCAGGCCGCCCGCAGGCCCATCCTCAGCTACATCATGGAGCTCCAGCAGCAAGGCTGAGGCCCCAGCGGGCAGGAAGCGGGAGCAAAACAAAAGGGGGCAGGCCCAGCGCCTGTCCCCTTTTCGCGTGGATGCAGCCGACAGCGGCCAGCGGCACCCACGGCTCGCTCAGTTTTCCAGCCGCTCCTCTGCTCCCTCACTCTCGCCACACATCCTCCACCACCCCGTTGACCCGCCGCACCAGCTCGCCGCTGGCCACCAGCTCCCGCACCGCCTCCACGTAGCCGTGAAGCACCGTGTCCCGCTCGATGAAGGGCACCCGCTCCCGGATCAGGGCGTAGGCCGGCCCGGTCCCCTGACCCAGCCGCGCCTCCGGCCCCAGCTTCTGCCGGCGGAAGTCGATGCCCTGGGCTGCGGCCATGAGCTCCATGGCCAGGATCCGCTCCACGTTGTCGTTCACCTGCCGGGTCTGCAGCCCCGCGGTCACCCCCATGCTCACGTGGTCCTCCACGTTGGCCGAGGTGGGGATGGTGTCCGCGCTGGCCGGGTGGGCCAGGACCTTGTTCTCCGTGGCCAGGGCCGCGGCCGTGTACTGGACGATCATGAAGCCCGAGTTCAGCCCCCCGTGCTGGGTCAGGAAGGCCGGCAGCACGTGGGCGTTGCTGGCCTCGTCGGTCAGGCGCATGATCCGCCGCTCGGAGATGTTGCCCAGCTCGGCCATGGCCATGCTCAGGTAGTCCAGGGCGATGGCCAGGGGCTCCCCGTGGAAGTTCCCCCCCGAGAGGACGGTGATCTCGTCCGTCTCCTCGTCCACGAAGAGGAGGGGGTTGTCCGTCACCGCGTTGAGCTCGATCTCCATGACCCAGCGGGCGTAGGCGATGGCGTCCCGCACCGCGCCGTGGACCTGGGGGATGCAGCGCAGGGTGTAGGCGTCCTGGACGTTGGTAGGGTCATAGTGGCGGGTGAAATCGCTCCCGGCCAGGAGCTCCCGCAGATAGCGGGCGCAGTTGAGCTGGCGAGGGAAGGGGCGCAGCTGGTGGATCCGGGGGTCGAAGGCCAGCTCCGTGCCGTGCAGGGCCTCCAGGCTCAGGCTGCCGGCCACATCCGCCACTATGACCCTACCAACGTCCAGGACGCCTACACCCTGCGCTGCATCCCCCAGGTCCACGGCGCGGTGCGGGACGCCATCGCCTACGCCCGCTGGGTCATGGAGAT
>WGCB01000102.1 GCA_015494005.1 Caldilineaceae bacterium | reverse complement strand
GGTCTCTGGTCCTGGCTCCGGGGTGGCGGGCGAGGCGCAGGCGGACAGGAGCAGGAGGGCGATGATCAGGAACAGGATCGATTTGGTGTGCATGGTCGCTTTCAAAAAGGGTCTGGACGGACAAGTACGGGCGTGGTGAACACGCCCGTACATTGTTATCCACAGTATCCAATTCTGCCAAACGGCGCCCGTCCCCAGGCTAGCCCTCGCCCCGCAGCCGGGGATCGAAAGCATCCCGCAGGCCGTCGCCCATGAAGTTGAAGGCCAGGGTGGTCAGGGTCAAGGCGATGGCCGGGACGAAGAGCTGGTGGGGGTAGGTGCGCAGGGCCGGGTAGGCCTCGGAGATCATCAAGCCCCAGCTGGGTGTGGGTGGGTTCACCCCCAGGCCGATGAAGCTCAGGAAAGCCTCCAGGAAGATGTAGCCTGGGATGGCCAGGGTCTCGGCCACGATGCAGGGCCCCAGGATGTTGGGCAGCAGATGCTTGCCCATGATGCGCAGGTTGGTGGCCCCCACGGAGCGGGCCGCCTCCACAAACTCCTTCTGCTTGTACGAGAGGGTCTGTCCCCGGGCGATGCGGGCCATGCCCAGCCAGTTGAGCATGCCGATGGCGATAAACAGGAAGAACATGCCGCCCATGGCTTTGTCGATGTTGATCAGGACATCCGCCAGCCCCCCTTCCCCGCGCCGAGAGAGAGACTTGAAGTAGACCTGCATGAGGATGATGAAAATGATGATGGGGAAGCCGTAGAGGAAGTCCACGGTGCGCATCATCAGGTTGTCGATAGCGGGCCGGGAGTAGCCGGAGATGAGCCCGTAGATCAGGCCGATGATCAGGCTCACCGTGGCGGCCACGAAGGCCACGGCCAGGGAGATCCGGGTGCCGTAGAGGGTGCGGCTGAGGATGTCCCGGCCCAGGTAGTCCGTGCCCAGGAGATAGAGCTGGCCATCGTCCGTGCGGGTCATGGGCGGGGCATTCACGTAGATGAAGTTGGCCTCGCTGTAATGGTAGGGCGCCAACAGGGGTTCCGGTTTCTCGCCCGTGAAGAGGGTGAAGACGAAGGTGTCGGTAAAGACGGCCACCAGCACCAGCAGGATCAGGAAGACGGTGCTGAGCATGGCCACCCGGTTCTTGCGAAACTGGCGGAAGGTATCAGCCAGAGGACTCCGGCCACGCTTGGCGGCCTCGATGGCCTTCTGGGCCACAGGACTTGCGCTGGCGGTCATCAAGACTCCTTTCGCATGCACACCCACCGGGGAGCGGCATGGTCAGTGGATGGATCGACAGGGGGACAGGGGCGACCCGAGGGGAGCCCCCGAACAACTCGGGATCAGTCGTACCGGATCCGGGGATCCAGGAAGGCGTAGGCAATGTCCACGAACAGGTTGGCCAGCACCAGGAGCACCGCGTAGACCAGGGAGGCCCCCAGCACCACCGGGTAGTCCCGGTTGGTCACGCTCTGGACGAAGTGGCGCCCCATGCCCGGCAGGCCGAAGATCTGCTCCACCACGAAGGAGCCGGTGACCACGGCGGCGAACATGGGCCCCAGGATGGTCACCACGGGGATCAGGGCGTTCTTCAGCGCGTGGATGAAGATCACAGCCCAGGAGGGCAGCCCCTTGGCTCGGGCCGTGCGGATGTAGTCCTCCCGGATCACCTGGAGCAGGCTAGCCCGGGTCAGACGGGCGATGCCGGCGGAGAGCCCGGTGCCGATGGTGATGGTGGGCAGGATGGCGTGGGTCCAGAAATCGACGGAAGTCAGGGGTGGGATGATGCCGAAGTAGAACTCGGTGTAGTCCGCGCCCCAGCGGGCTACGGGCAGCCAGCCCAGCTTCAAGCCCACCAGCCAGATGAGGAAGGGCCCCAGGACGATGTTGGGGATGGAGACTCCCAGGATGGCGATGAAGGAGCTGAAATAGTCCAGGAAGCCGTTGTGGTTGATGGCGGCCACCACCCCCGCTGGTATGCCGATGAGGAGCCCCAGGATGATGGAGAGAATGCCCAGTTGGAATGAGATGGGAAATGATTGCGCCAGGATGTCGTTCACCGTCTGGGAGCGGCTGCGGAAGGAGGGCCCCAAGTCCCCACGCAGGACGTCGGCCATGTATTTGGCGAACTGCACGGCCAGGGGATCGTCCAGATTGTACTTGCGGGCCAGGTTCTTGCGCACGCTCTCGGGCAGGCTGCGGTCACCGGCAAAGTCGAAGGGGCCGCCAGGCAGGGCCCGGGCCATGACAAAGGTCACCAGGATGACCATGAAAAGCACGGGAATGGCCCAGAAGATGCGTCGGATGATGTACTGAGTCATGAAGGCTCATCCTTGCTGTGGGAAGCGAATGCTCGGGAAAGCCATAACAAGCTCCGTGGCTGTGAGCGAAACACCCACAGCCACGGAGCTGTCATGCACGGGTCAACCAAGGGACGCCGTTACTGCATGGCGGCCTTCTTGGCCTCCCAGTCCAGCTGCCACTTGTAGAGGTGCAGCTTGATGGGATCGTAGGTCCGCTGCAGCCACGGCTTGGTGACGTTCACGGTGGTGTAGTAGTAGATGGGCGCGATGGCCACGATCTCGTCGACGAGGAGCTGCTCGGCTCGCTTGTAGAGGGCCTTGGCATCTTCCTCGCTGGCCACCTGGGCCTTGACCGTGGTCTCGTTGAACTCCTTGACCAGCTCGCCCACCTGCGGGTCATCCTCGCTCATGCGCACCCGGTTGGCGCCAGCGTTGGTGTTGAAGACCTCGTGCACCCAGTTGTTGGCGTGGGGGTAGTCCGCGCACCAGCCCAGGCGGAAGACGTTGGGCTGATCCTCCAGGGGGCTGTCCTTGTCGATGGTCTTCAGGTAGACCCGCCACTCCTGGGTCTCGATGGTGACGTTCATCTCCGGGTAGGCGCTCTGCCACATGGCCTGGACGGCCTGGGCGATGCGGGCGTGGCCCTCGCTCACGTTGTGCATGAGCAGGACGTCCAGACCGCTGCCGTTGGGGAAGCCCGCCTCTTCCAGCAGGCCCTTACCCATCTCCACCGCCGCGGCGTAGCCGGTGCCGCCCATGTCCTCGGGCAGGGCCCAGGGAGCCACCTCGGGGTCCCCAGCCGGGGAGCCGAAGTTCAGCGGGTTGGTGAAGGTGTTGGCCGGGATCTGGCCGCCCTTGGTCACCTGCTCCACCAGGGTCTTGCGGTCGATGCCGGCGGAGAGGGCCTTGCGCACCCGCACGTCGTTGGTGGGGGCCTTCTCCATGATGAAGCCGTAGTAGTAGGTGCAGTTGATGGGGGCGTTGACGAACTCCTGGCTCAGCACCGGATCCGCCTTCACCCGATCGATCTGCTCCAGAGGCACGCCGGAGGTGTCCAGCTCGTTGGACTCGTAGAGCGCGAAGGCGGTGGAGACCTCTTCGATCATCACGCCTTCCAGCCGCTCGATGTTGCTGGGGGCGTAGTCCGTGCCCCACAGCGGCCAGTTCTCGTTCTTCTCCAAGGTCAGGTGATCGCCGTGGATCCACTCGGTCATCACGTAGGGGCCGTTGGTGGCGATGAAGCCAGGCTCGATCCAGCGGTCACCCTTCTCCTCGATGACCCACTGGGGCATGGGGAAGGTCTGGGACATGCTGGCGATCTGGGGGAAGAAGCTGGCCGGCACCTTCAGGGTGAACTGCACGGTGTAGTCGTCCAGCGCCTCCACACCGGTGGCATCGTAGAGCTCCTGGAAGTTCTCCGCCGCGGGATCGGCGTTGTTCAGCTCCTCGCCGCCGGCGATGTAGTAGAGAATGTAGGCGTAGTCCGAAGCAGTGTTCGGGTCCAGGGTGCGCTTCACGCCGTAGACCACGTCGTGGGCGTTGACCATGCGGGGGTTGCCCTCGTCGTCGGTGACCACCTCGGTCTCGCCCGTGGCCGGGTTGTAGACCACCCAGGGGATGTCATCCCGCAACTTGAAGGTCCAGACGGTCTTGTCCTCGTTGCTCTCCCAGCTGGTGGCCAGGGCGGGCACGGCCTCCTGGGTCTCGTCGTCCAGGTCGGTCAGCCCCATGAAGATGGAGCCGATCAGCGCGGACGAGGTGGTGTCCGTAGCCAGGGCCGGGTCCGCAGTGGGCGGCTCAGTGCCCCAGTTGTAGTTCACCGTGACCTTCTCTTCCTCCATCATGCCGGGCTCCGGCGTGGCCGTGACCACCACGACCTCCGGCGTCCCTTCCACGATGCGGGTCACCTCGACCACCTGGGGCTCGGCCGGGGCTGCCGGCTGCTGGGCCGGGCAGGCTGTGAGCACCAAGGCCGCCACGACAAGCACTGCCATGACCAGGTACGTTCGATAGTGTGTGCGCATGCACTTACCTCCTCGAGTTGTGAAAATGTTGAAAATGTGGGGTATGGAATATCGACGATACGAAAAAACACGGGGTTACAGGTTGTCTCAAGGCGTAGAGCGCCTGCTCCGGGCAAAAAGTTTCGTGGCCAACGCTACGCCGGCCCCACCGCTGGGTGGGTGTCCGGGCCCCTGGGGGAATGACCGGATGGACACATCCGATCGGGCAAGTAGAGTCTGCCACGAAAGTTCTGCTGCAAGCGCAGGCCAAGCAGGGTTTGGTTGCGAGTCTGCCGAACTCTTCCGGATCGCCTGCCTGTCGTCCTTGGCTGGGTGCAGCGGCTGCCTGGGCTTGCCCCTTCGTGGTTGCAGGGCGCTGTGGGGATTGCTCAGAATCCCGATGCCCTGCGAACCGGCAACGGCTTTGTTGGCGTACACCACCCCCTTTCTCAAGGAATCTGTGGAGAGCGCACGGAAAAGCTCGGTTATGGGAGCGTCGTCGCTCCAGGACGAGTGCGTACAGCGGCACTCATTGGATGCAAAACTGGGATCGGCTGTTACACGATGCCCTATGCAAGCACTGCCGCCTCTTCCTCCACTGGCTTCACCTCGTCGTAGAGGAAGCACGCCACGTAGTGGCCGTCGCCCAGGTCCGTGAAGGCCGGTTCCTTCTCCCGGCAGATGTCCATGACCCGAGGGCAGCGGGTGCAGAAGTTGCACCCCTTGGGCGGGTTGGCCGGGCTGGGCACGTCCCCTTCCAGGATGATGCGCTGCCGCTTCTTCTCGATCTGCGGGTCGGGGATGGGCACCGCCGAGAGGAGGGCCTGGGTGTAGGGGTGCATGGGATTCTCGTAGAGCTCGTCCCGATCCGCCAGCTCCACGATCTTGCCCAGGTACATCACCGCGATGCGGTCCGAGATGTGGCGCACCACCGAGAGGTCATGGGCGATGAAGAGATAGGTCAAGCCCAGGTCGTTCTGCAGATCCTCCAGCAGGTTGATGATCTGGGCCTGGATGGAAACGTCCAAGGCGGAGATGGGCTCATCGCAGACGATGAAGGCCGGGTTCAAGGCCAGGGCCCGGGCCACACCGATGCGTTGGCGCTGGCCGCCGGAGAACTCGTGGGGGTAGCGGTTGATGAAGTAGGGGTTCAGCCCCACGATCTTCAGCAGCTCCTGCACCCGCTCCTGGCGTTCCTTGCGGCTGCCACCGATGTTGTGGACCTCCAGGGGCTCGGCGATGATGCTGCCCACGGTCATGCGGGGATTCAAGGAGGCGTAGGGGTCCTGGAAGATCATCTGCATGCGCCGACGCATGCGCCGCAGCTCGCTGCCCTTCATGGTGGTCAGCTCTTTGCCCTCGAAGATCACCTTGCCTGCCGTGGGCCGATAGAGCTGCAGGATGGCCCGGCCCGTGGTGGACTTGCCGCAGCCCGACTCGCCCACCAAGCCCAGGGTCTCTCCCTTGTAGAGGTCAAAGGAAATGCCATCCACCGCCTTGATGCTGCCCACCTGGCGCTGGATGATGATCCCCCGGGTGATGGGGAAGTGCATCTTCAGGCCCTGCACCTGGAGGATCGCCTCTTTGCCGTCGGCGCCGTTGGTGCCGGTGGAAGGGTTGGCCATGTTGGTTCCTGTGTCGCTCATTGCACTGTCCCTGTGGTCTCTTCAGTGATGTACACGTCCACCTCGGAGATGTCCACCCAGCAGGCCACCTCGTGGCCGGGCTGGATCGTCTCCAGGGGCGGATTCTCTTGCCAGCATTTGTCCACGGCGAATTCACAGCGGGGGGCAAACGGGCAGTGGG
>WGCB01000101.1 GCA_015494005.1 Caldilineaceae bacterium | reverse complement strand
ATCGTGAGGAGGGAGCAGGTTGGGTCAAGCAGTCCGGTCAGGCCAGGTTGCGGCTGCGCATCAACACTTCCTTCTGGAACTGGTCCATGATCTTGTCGTAGGCCAGCAGCTTTTCGCCGATCCTGTCCAGCATGAGCCGGTCCGCCTCGGCCATGGTGCTCAGGAAGGGCGGCACTCGCCGCTCCTCGGCCTCCCGGTAGAGCTCCGGCGCCGGTGGAATGACCCCCAGCACCGGGCAGTTCAGGGCCTCGGCCATGGCTTTCTCGCTCACGTAGGTACGGTCCACCCGTTCCCGGCGAACCTGCAGGGCGCTCAGTTTCTGGTAGAGCCCCAGATCCGAGGCGTACTGGGCCAGGCGTTGGGCGGCGACCAGGGAGGCTGGAGCGTTGTTCAGGACCAGGATCAGCCCGTGGAGTTCCCCGGCCACCGCGCCCAGGATGTCCGGATCCGTGGGCAGGTCCACCAGGACGAAGTCGGCCTGGTAGGCCATCTGCTCCAGGATGGTGGTCAGGTGCTCGCCGGTGTAGGTGATCTCGGTCATGGGCCTGGGCGGGCTGGCCAGGATGCGCAGGCCGCTGGGGTGCATGAGCAGGGTGTGGTCCACCAGCCCGGCGTCGATCTGGGCAGGGGGAAAGGTGGCCAGCTCCGCGGAGGTGCGGTGCCCTGCCGGCATGTCGAAAAGCTCGGCCAGGTTGCCGAAGGCCAGGTGCAGGTCCGCCAGGATGGTGTGCCGGGCCTCCTGCTCCAGGTAGATGCCCAGATTGGCCACGGTCATGGTGACCCCCACGCCCCCCTTAGCGCCCATGAAGGCCAGGACCCGACCCTTGCGCCGCACGGGCTCCCGGCGGCTGCGGCCCACCACCGCATCGATGCGAGCCATGAGCTCGTCCGGGTCCGCCGGCTTGACGATGTAGTCGTCCGCGCCCAGGCGGAGCCCCTCGACCCGGTCCTCCACCTGGCTTTTGGCCGAGAGAAAGATGACCGGGATGGCCTCGGTCTGGGCATTGGCTCGCAGCCGGCGCAGGGTCTCGAAGCCGTCCACGTGGGGCATCATGATGTCCAGTAGGATCACATCGGGCTGATGTTCCAGGGCCATGGTCAGGCCCGTCTCGCCATCCCCTGCCTCCAGCACGTGATGCCCTTTGCGCCCCAGGAGCATGGCCATCAGGCGGCGCATGGTCGGTTCATCGTCCACCACTAGGATTTTGTAGATCATTGCTGTCACTCCGTTGAAAGTAGGATGCCCGTCTGCCAGGAGGTGGGATCAGGTTGCCTTGGTCGGCCAAACTTCTCCGTTTTTGACCAGCGCTCTCTTTTGAAATATAAACCAGGGAGTGCGCTTTCCCTGTAGCAATCCAGTACTATTGCTATGCAGCTTCTATGCGCTCATCACCCACAAAGGCGTGCTAGATTGAGGCCCTTCCGGAAATGAGCTGGCTGTACGCACCCTTTGGGAGATGAGCAGTTGCTATGCCCTCATCACCCACAAAAGGCAGCACCTCCATCGATCAGGAAACGCCTCCCTTCACTCTAGCAAAAAGGACTGGCACATGGATCGGCGAAACATCATACTGGCCTCGGGCAGCCCCCGGCGTCGGGAATTTCTCAAGGCCCTCGGGCTTTCCTTCACCGTGGTCACCGCGGATATCGACGAGAGCCCCTGGCCCGGGGAGAAACCCCTGGATCTGGTGGCCCGCCTGGCCGAGAGCAAGGCCCGGGCCGTGGCCCAGGCCCTGCCGGACGAGCTGAGGCCCGCTCTGATCATCGCCGCGGACACGGTGGTGGCTCTGGGGGATCAGCTCCTGGGCAAGCCCAAGGACATGGAGGACGCGGTGGCCATGCTCCAGCGCCTGCGAGAGCGGGAGCACCAGGTCCACACGGGGGTGAGCGTCCTCTCCACGCCGGAGGGGCGGCTGCTCAGCCGAGTCAACAGCACCCGGGTGCTCATGCGGGCCTACACGGACCAGGAGATCCAGGCCTACGTCCGCTCCGGCGACCCTCTGGACAAGGCCGGGGCCTACGCCATCCAGCACCGGGCCTTCGCGCCGGTCCTGCGCCTGGAGGGCTGCGCTGCGGGGGTCATGGGATTGCCCCTGGCGGATCTGCGGGATCTCCTGGCCCAGTTCGGCGTGGCCGTCACCGTGCCCCTGGCCCAGGTCTGCGCCCGGCTCACCGGCGTCCCCTGCTGCCAGGAAGAGGCCGGAAGCCCAGCAAATTGACAGCTTCCTGGCCGGTTGATACACTCCAACCAGGCCCCAGCTGGCCTTGTTCGCCCTGAATTGCCCGGAGGATCCGACCCGTTGCAGGAGCGCTTTTTGGACCGTCGACCGCCGTCCCGCCGCAAAGGCAAAACCGACCAGCCGCCGGAAGGGCTCATCCCCGGCGTGGTGATCCGAGCCCGAGGGCACCACTACGACGTGGAGACGCCGGACGGCGTGCGGGTCTGTCAGGTGCGGGGGCGGCTGCTCAAGGAGAAGCGCAAGGACACCCTGGTGGCCGTGGGGGACCGGGTCTGGATCCTGCCAGAGGGGGAGGACCGGGGCCTCATCGACCGGGTGGAGCCCCGGCACTCGGTGCTCAGCCGCCAGCGTCCCGGGGTCAGCCGGCCCGCGGAGGACGTGATCCTGGCCAACCCGGACCAGGTGCTGGTGGTCTTCTCCGTGGCCCAGCCCGAGCCCCATCTGCGCATGCTGGATCGCTTCCTGGTCATCGCGGAGGCCAACGAGCTGCCGGCCATCATCTGCGTCAACAAGGTGGACCTGACCGGCCTGGAGAAGGCCCGGGAGATTTTCGGCGTCTACGAGGAGATCGGCTACCCGGTCCTCTACTGCAGCGCCAAGGAAGGGTGGGGCATCGACCAGCTGAAGGAGCTGCTCCGGGACAAGATCACCGTGGTGGCTGGGCCCAGCGGGGTGGGCAAGAGCACCCTGATCAACGCCATTCACCCGGAGCTGAAGCTCAAAGTGGGGGAGCTGCGGGACTTCGGCGCCAAGGGACGGCACACCACCCGAGCTGCCCAGCTCATCCGCCTGCCCTTCGGCGAGCGGACCTACATCGCGGACACGCCGGGCATCCGAGAGCTGGGGCTCTACGACATCCATCCCAAAGACCTGGGCTTCTTCTTCGTGGAGTTCACGCCCTATATCCCCCACTGCCGCTACCCGGACTGCACCCACGATCACGAGCCAGGCTGCGCCGTGCGGGCCGCGGTGGAGGCCGGGAAGATCCCCCGGCAGCGCTACGAGAGCTACCTGCGCCTCCTCCGGGGTGAGGAGTAGCAGGAGGCGTAGCGGTGACCGGATGGCAGGACGCCCGAATGAAAGCCAATACGACCTGAACCCAATCAACCAATCAACGAATCAACCAATCACCCAGTTGCTCAATCACCCGATCCACCTTTTCCCATGACTCGACTCTTGGAAGATCTCAACCCCCAGCAGCGCCAGGCCGTGGAGACCATCAACGGACCGGTGCTGGTGCTGGCCGGCCCCGGCTCCGGGAAGACCCGGGTGCTCACCCGGCGCATCGCCTACCTCATGGACGAGGCCGGCGTGGCCCCCTGGAACATCCTGGCCGTGACCTTCACCAACAAGGCGGCCCGGGAGATGCGGGAACGGGTGGTCCAGCTGGTGGGTGAGAACTTCCCCCCGCCCCTGCCGGGCCAGCCCCAGCGCCTGGGCGGCCTGACCATCGGCACCTTCCACAGCGTCTGCGCCCGGATCCTGCGGGTGGAGCACGACGCCATCGGCTACCAGCGCAACTGGGTCATCTACGACACCGCGGATCAGCTGGCCCTGATCCGGGCCATCCTGCGGGAGATGAACCTGGACGAGAAACGCTACAGCCCCCAGGTGGTCCGGGCCCGGATCAGCCGCCAGAAGAACGAGCTGGTCACCCCGGAGCGCTACCAGGCCCAGGACTATTTCGGCGAGATCGTGGGGCGCATCTACGGCCGCTACCAGCAGGTGCTCCTCCTGAACAACGCCCTGGATTTCGACGACCTGCTCATGCAGACGGTGCTCCTCTTCCGGGGCCAGGAGAGCCTGCTGCGCAAGTACCAGCGCAAGTGGCCCTACCTGCTGGTGGACGAGTTCCAGGACACCAACAGCGCCCAGTACGAGTTGGTGAAGCTCCTGGCCAACGAGCCCGAGGGCCGGCGCAACATCTTCGTGGTGGGGGACGAGGACCAGTCCATCTACCGCTTTCGGGGTGCGGACTACCGCAACGTGCGCCGCTTCCGCCAGGACTACCCGGAGGCCACGGTGGTGCTCCTGGAGCAGAACTACCGCAGCACCCAGACCATCCTGGACGCGGCCAACGCGGTCATCGCCAAGAACCGCAACCGCACGCCCAAGAAGCTGCACACGGTCAACGGCGAAGGGATGAAGATCAGCGTCTACGAGGCCTACAACGAGATCGAGGAGGCGGCCTTCGTCTGCGACGAGATCCAGCGCCTGGTCCTGAGCAAGGCTTTCCGCCTGGGGGACTTCGCGGTGATGTACCGCACCAACGCCCAGAGCCGGGCCCTGGAGGAGACCTTCGTCCTGCGCCAGATCCGGCACCGGCTGGTGGGGGCCACCCGCTTCTACGAGCGCAAGGAGATCAAGGACGCCCTGGCCTACCTGCGCCTGCTCCACAACCCCGCGGACTCCGTGGCCATGGACCGCATCGTCAACGTGCCGCCCCGGGGCATCGGCCTGAAGACCTACGCCATGCTCAAGGAGTGGGCCGCCGGCCTGGGCCTCAGCGAGTACCAGGCCCTGACCCTGCTCCACCACGGCCCGGACGGCCTGGACATCCCCCTGCCCCCGGCCGCGGCCCAGGACCCGGGTTTCAGCAAGCGGGCCCGGAACGCGCTGGTCAACTTCGCCGCCCAGCTGGAGGCGTGGGTGGCCCAGGCCCAGGCCAGTCACTACGAGAGCGTGGCCGAGCTCATGGACCACGTCCTCCAGGACGCGGGCTACATCGACCGCCTGCGGGACGGCTCGGACGAGGGGGAGGACCGCTTCGCCAACCTCCAGGAACTGCGGGGCGTGGCGGCCCAGTACCAGCCAGGCATGCCCGGTCTGGAGGAGGGCATGACCCCCCTGGCCCTCTTCCTCCAGGAGATCAGCCTGGTCAGCGACGCGGACGAGATCGACGAGAGCAAGGACGCGGTCACCCTGCTCACCCTGCACACGGCCAAGGGGCTGGAGTTCCCGGTGGTCTTCATGGTGGGGATGGAGGAGGGCATCCTGCCCCATGCCCGCAGCCTGGAGGCCGACGACCCGGAGGCCATGGCCGAGGAGCGCCGCCTCTGCTACGTGGGCATCACCCGGGCCAAGAAGCGCCTCTACCTGCTCCACGCCTTCCGGCGCAGCCTCTGGGGCAGCAGCGAGCTCCAGGAGCCCAGCCGCTTCCTGGCCGACATCCCCAGCCACCTGCTGGCCGGCATGGTGGACAAGCAGCGTCGCCGCCAGGCCTCCTACCAGCGGGCCACCACCTGGGACAGCCCGGACCAGGGCCGTTCGAGGGGCGGCTGGGGCCGATCCAAGGGCGGCCGGCCCAGCGGCTCCTCCCGGAGTCGGCGGGCTTCCCGGCAGGGCGGCTCGGCCAAGCAGGGCCGATTCAAGCGGCGGGACAGCGTGGAGCACGCCAAATTCGGCGTGGGCACCGTCATCGACAGCATCGTCATGGGGGGCGACGAAGAGGTGACCGTGGCTTTCCCCGGCGTGGGCATCAAGAAGTTCCTGGCTTCCCTGGCCAACCTCAAGAAGCTGTAGGAGTCCCCCATGCGCGACATCACCTACCTCAACCTGGATCTCTCCCTGGAGCGGGCGGACGAGGGCTACCGGGTGCGGGTGCTCAACTCCCCGGCCGGCCAGGCCAGCGCCGACTTCCTCCTGCCCTTCTCCCAGGCGGAGCTGGAGGCCTTCGTGGCCAGCCTGGGGGATGCTCGAGCGCCGGACGAGGGGCTGCCCGAGATGCGCCGTTTCGGGGAGGCGCTCTTCCAGGCTGTCCTTCCGGGGGACGTGGAGGGGATCTTCCGTCGCAGCCTGGACCGGGCCCAGAAGCAGGAGTCGGGCCTGCGCATCCGCCTGCGCCTGACCGAGGCCCCGGAGCTCACCGCCGTCCCCTGGGAGGTGCTCTACGACCCGGACAGCCAGCGCTTCCTGTCCCTCACCTACGAGACGCCCATCGTCCGCTACCTGGAGCTGCCCGTGGCCGAGGAGCCTCTGCTGGTCTCCCCGCCCCTGCACGTGCTGGCCATCGTCTCGGACCCGTCGGACCTGGCCCGGCTGAACACCCACCAGGAGCGCCTGCGCATCACCCAGGCCCTGGAGGAGCTGGCGGAGAAGGGCCTGGTGCGGGTGGATTGGGTGGAGAAGGCCACCCTGGCCGAGCTGCAGCGCAAACTGCGGCGCAACCGCTACCACATCGCCCATTTCATCGGCCATGGCGTCTTCGACGAGGAGCGCCAGGAGGGGATGCTGGCCTTCGAGGACGAGCGCGGGCGCAGCCACCTGGTGCCGGCCCGCACCCTGGCCATCCTGCTCCGGGACCACCGCACCCTGCGCCTGGCTGTGCTCAACGCCTGCGAGGGGGCCCGGGCCGCGGCCCACGATCCCTTCACCGGCGCCGCCCAGCGCCTGGTTCAGCAGGACATCCCCGCGGCCATCGCCATGCAGGTGCAGATCCCCGACCTGGCCGCGGTGACCTTCGCCCGGGAGCTCTACGCGGCCCTGGCCGACGCCTGCCCGGTGGACGCTGCCCTGACCGAGGCCCGCAAGGCCATCTACTTCGCCGGCTTCCAGCGGGCCTGGGCCATCCCGGTCCTCTACACCCACGCGCCGGATGGCCGCATCTTCCAGGCGCCGGTTCCCCCGAACCAGGGCGAGATCTCGTCCATGGCCCCCAGCTCCGGCGGGGTGCACATGGACATCGCCAGCGGGGGCGGCGTCATCCGGGATTCCTCCATCCGCATCGGCGACGTGGCCGGGGGCGACATCCGCAAGGGCCCGTCCGAGGACTCCGCCGCAGAGACCGAGGACGGGGCGGACGAGACGCCTTCCGACTGAGGCCAGCGCCGAGGGCCGCTCGCTCTCGCCTCGATCTCCTGGCCGGATCGACCGATTTCCCACCGCTCCACCAAGCCCAACCTGACAAAAAATTTCGGCTTGACAGCCGGGCGAGGGCAGTGTATTATGGCGACAACTGGTACAGACCACTAGGCCACCAGACCACTAGACCACCAGGCCAATGACTAGACCACTCGACAAAAGCCACCCGCTGCCCATCTACTACCAGCTCAAGGAACTCCTGCGGGAGAAGATCGTGGCGGGCGAGTGGCAGCCGGGGGAGATGATCCCCTCGGAGCGGGAGTTGAGCGAGCGGTACGGCATCAGCCGCATGACCGCTCGCCAGGCCCTGAAGGAGCTGACCACCGAAGGGCTGCTCTACCGGGAACAGGGACGGGGCACCTTCGTGGCCGAGCCCAAGATCGAGCAGCGCCTGGCCAAGCTGACCAGCTTCAGCGAGGACATGCTGAGCCGAGGTTTCCAGCCGGGTGGCCGGGTCCTGCGCCAAGAGATGGTCTCCCCCAGCACCTTGGCCTGCCGGGCCCTGGGCATCACGCCGGAGCAGCCGGTGGTCCTGCTGGAGCGTCTGCGTCTGGCCGAGGGCGAGCCCATCGCCTTGGAGACCAGCCACCTCTACTTCGAGGGCGTGGAGGGTCTCCTGGACGAGGATTTCGAGAACAGTTCCCTCTACAACATCCTGCGGGAGAAGTACGGCGTCATCCCCACCCGAGCAGAGCAGCAAGTGGGCGCGGATCTCTGCAGCCATCGGGAACAGGAGCTCTTCGGCATCCCTGAGGGCTCCCCAGTGCTGCGCAACAAGCGGATCGCCTTCGATCAGCACGACCGGCCCTTCGAATACACCGAATCGGCCTACCGGGCCGACCGCTACGTCTTCCAGATCGAGCTGGGCACTCTCTGAAACAGCGGCTCCGTCCCCCGGGCCGTGGAGTGCATCAGATGTCGATCATCTCCATCACCCGCACCTGCCGTGTCCTGGCAGCGCGAACCCACGTTGTGTCTCAACGCAGGTTCGACCTCGTCGAGTCTGCGCGAGAATATTCTTCACTTTTTCAGTTCCAAAAGGGGGCTAACAATGTTTGGAAAACATCGCGTGATTTGGATTGCAGCCGTGTTGACGTTGCTGCTGGTGGTCGCGGTTGGCTGTGCGGCGCCTGCCGCTCCACCGGCCCAGGAAGCGCCCGCCGGCGAGGAGGCCATGCCAGCCAAAGAGGAGGCCATGCCGGCAAAGGAGGAGGAAGGGGCCATGGCCGAGGGCGAGAAGGTGACCCTCACCGTCTGGTCCTGGCGCACGGAGGACGAGGACGCCTACAACGAGATCTTCGACGTCTATGAGGCGGCCCATCCCAACGTCACCGTGGAGTTCGTGCCCTTCGTGGCCACGGACTACAACAACATCCTGGCCACGGGCCTGACCGGCGAGGGTGGCCCGGACGTGGTCCAGCTGCGGGCCTATGGCGGTCTGCAGCCGCTCATCGAGGCGGGCCAGCTGGAGCCCCTGGATGGCAAGGTCAAGACCCTGGAGAACTTCTCGCCCGACCTCCTCAAGGGAGCCATGGGCATCAAGGATGGCCGCATCTACGGCGTGCCCTTCGGCATCCAGGTGCTGGGCGCCTACTACAACAAGGGCCTCTTCGATGAGCTGGGCCTGAGCGAGCCTACCACCTGGGATGAGTTCATCGCCGCCCTGGACACCCTGAAGGAGAACGGCTACATTCCCATCGCCGCGCCGGCCAAGGACACCTGGATGCTGCCCATCATCCACGATGCGGTGGGCGCGCCCCGCTACGGCGGTCCCGAGTTCGAGAAGAAGATCCTGGCCGGGGAGACGGACTTCACGGATCCCAACTACGTGGCCTCCATCCAGCTGGTCAAGGACCTGCAGCCCTACATGCCCGAGAACGTGGTGGGCGTGAGCTACCAGGACTCCCGCACCCTCTTCCTCACGGAGCGGGCCGGCCTCTTCATCGGCGGCTCCTTCGAGGTGGGCTTCTGGCGCAACGAGGGCCCGGACCTGGAGCTTGGGGCCTTCCGGGTGCCGCCGGCTCCCGACTCCGTGCTGGATCATCCCCTGGCCCCGGGTTGGATGGACGGCTCCTACGGTGTGAACGCCAACAGCGACGCCAAGGAAGAGGCCTTCAAGCTGGTGGAGTGGATGGGCACCCAGGAGTTCGGCCAGATGTTCACCGAGAAGATCAAGCAGCTCTCCGCGGTGCCGGGCACGGAGCCCAAGGATCCCCTCCTGGCCCAGTTCGCCAAGTTCTACGAGGAGACACCGGCTTCCTACCTGCTGCTGGTGAACTTCCGCTACGGCGATCCCTCGGGCACCACCCTGCTGGGCAACGGCATCCAGAAGATGCTGCTGGGCGAGATGACCGCCGAAGAGGTGGCTCAGAGCCTCTGGGAG
>WGCB01000100.1 GCA_015494005.1 Caldilineaceae bacterium | reverse complement strand
GGTTTGATCTGATTAGTTAAGAAATCCAGAATAGATTGGGAGGATGACAAAGAAAGATTACTAATTAAGTCTCGAATCTGTTGATGCCTTTGAATGATTTGGTATGTACAATAGCTAACTGCCCCGGAGCGAACTAGAATCTCTTGTGCGTTTTCCAAGGCTACAGGGTCCTGAGCTTGAAGGCGCAACCTCTCGAATCGTTCTCGTTCTGGATACTCCGCTGTCAGACCATAAAGTAGAGCAAGGTTATTGCGTCCTTGCAGCCAGTCTGGATTGGCCGGTGATTTGAAAGCATCCTCTAGATCATCATAGATCTGGATCGCTTCCCCGAAAATCACTCCTAGTTCATAAAATTGCCGAACGGTATCCGGATCGCCTCCCCCTAAGATAGCCCCCAGTTGGAGTCCTGCCCCATAGAAGGGCGTGCTCTTGGCTCGGACCACTTTCCAGTAGTTCTCTTCGCCCTCCAGATTGCTCACATCCAACTCCTGACCCGCCGCGGTATCCAGGCACATCTGGGCCAGGCACCGAGCCGCTGCACTGCGTTGAGCCGGGGAGACGGGACATTGGTCCACCAACACCATGGCCGCGGACTGGAGCGCTAGAGCCAGGTTGGCGGCCCGGCCTGCCCCCATGCGCAGATATTCACCGTCCGGTTCCTCATCCAACATATCGTCCACCAGGATAATGCTGATCTGGGTGCAGGCCAGAGCAGCCATGGCAGGGATGGCAACCTCGGGATCAACGCCTAGGCTCTGGCACCCAATGGCCGGCAATTGCCAGTCCAGACGAACTACGTCACCCTCTTGGGGAAAAAGCCTGTCGATCTCCTGTTGCCACATCTGCAACCCGGGAATGACAGAAATTTGTTCTCGTAAAGTTCGATTCGATAGATTCATGACTTTTCCCGTTTCATCCAATTCCTGAGACCAACCAAAGGATCGCTGCCAGATACTCCCCTCATAGGATACCATGTCTCTGTGAGTGACCAAACTGGTAGTAACAGCGGAGACCTTAAGCCAAGAAGTTACATTTTCGTTAAAGCCATTGCCAACTACAAGTGTGTAAACGTATACAATTATCCGTTTAAAGGTGTAATTATGGGAATTCAGTTTGCAATGAAGGGAGGCGTGCGGAAATCCGCACGCCTCCCTTCATTGCAAACTGAATATTATCTAGTTATGCACTCGTCTTGACGATTCAGGGCAAAAATCTATCGAAACAAGAAACACAGGTCTAATGCTAATAGTCTATCTTTCTCCGGTTATTACAGAAAACGGACGAGAGCATTCTCACCAAAATCTTATTCCCAGCCAACCCAGCCGCCGTTGATCTCCTTCTTGCTGGCGCTCACCTTGCGGATGTCCTCAGGCTGGGCCTTCTCGCTGACCTGGCGCAGGGCCTTGGCCAAGGGGCTGTCGTCCTTCTCCAACATGGCACGGAATTCTCGAATTGTGGTCTTTTCCATGAGCTCTCTCCTCCGAAAGTAGGCTGAATTTGGATGTTTGGAATACGTACGTAGACCGACGTCTACTGCAATCGTCAACTATTATAGTATTTATTTGACACACACGCGCCTCAGCAAAATGTCGTATATTTTTGGGTAAATAGTACCGGTTTTCTCACGACGCTCCCACGACTTTCCAATTTTCGCTAATTTCCGCTGGCCAGTTTCTGCAACTCGTAGAGGCGGTTGAGCGCCTCCAGAGGCGTCAACGCGTTGATGTCCAGCCGGCGCAGGGCCTCCACCGCCGGATGCACGTCCGCGAAGAGACCCACCTGGATGGCCGCCACCTTGCGACCGGGCTTCTCCTCCAGCTCCAGGACCCGGGACGGACCCGCCGCGCCGCTCTTCTCCAGCTCCTCCAGGATCTCCTCCGCCCGGTGGATCACCGCCTTGGGCAGGCCCGCCATCTGGGCCACGTGGACGCCGTAGGAGCGATCCGCCTTGCCCGGGATGATGCGCCGCAGGAAGACCACCTGCTCCCCGCTGTCGTCCACAGCCACGTTGTAGTTGACCACGTGGGGCAGCCGCTCCGCCAGCTCTGTGAGCTCGTGGTAGTGGGTGGCGAAGAGGGTCTTGGCCCGCAGCTCCGGATGGTTGTGGATGTACTCCACCACTGCCCAGGCGATGGCCAGCCCATCGTACGTGCTGGTGCCCCGGCCGATCTCGTCCAGGACCAGCAGGCTGCGCCGGGTGGCGTGATTCAGGATGTTGGCCGTCTCCACCATCTCCACCATGAAGGTGGACTGGCCCCGGTGGATCTCGTCGCTGGCGCCGATACGGGTGAAGATGCGGTCCACCACGCCGATCTGGGCCGACTCCGCGGGGACGAAGCTGCCGATCTGGGCCATGAGGGTGATGAGGGCCGTCTGGCGCAGGTAGGTGGATTTGCCCGACATGTTCGGGCCGGTGAGCACGTGGATGCACGACTCCGGCGAGAGGTGAGTGTCGTTGGGGACGAAGGGCTCGTCCGTGGAGGTGATCTCCACCACCGGATGCCGCCCGCCCTGGATGACGATGCCAGGGCCCTCGTCCACCTGGGGCCGGGTGTAGCGGCGACGCAGGGCCACCTCGGCCAGCGCAGCGTAGACGTCTAACTCCGCCAGGCCCTGGGCCAGCCGCAGCAACGCCTCGGACCCGGCCTGGACCTGGGCGCAGACTTCCTTGAAGAGCCGCTGCTCCAGCTCCAGGCGCCGCTCGTCCGCGTTCAGGATCAGGGACTCGTACTCCTTCAGCTCCGGGGTGATGTAGCGTTCCGCGTTGGTCAGGGTCTGCTTGCGGATGTACTCCGGCGGCACCTTGTCCCGGTGGGTGTGGGTCACCTCGATGTAGTAGCCGAAGACCTTGTTGTAGCCCACCTTCAGGCTCTTGATGCCCAGCCGCTCCCGCTCGGAGCGCTCCAGGTTGGCCACCCACTCCTTGGCGTGGCGGCTGCTGTGGACGATCTCGTCCAGCTCCGGGTGGAAGCCAGCCCGGATGATGCCCGGGTTGGACAGGGTGGCCGGCGGTTCGTCGGCCAGGGCCCGCTCCAGCAGCTCCCCTAGCCCGCGGACCTCCGGCAGCCGGGCCAGGAGGGCGCGGAGCCGCTCCTGATGCTCGCCCCCCGCGCTGCCAGGCGGGGACGCCTCCTGGACCACGGCCTGGCGCAAGGCAGGGAGCCGCCGCAGCACCTCGCGGATGCCCACCAGATCCCGGGGAAGGGCGATGCCCTGGCGCACCCGGTTGGTCCAGCGCTCCAGGTCCCCCAGGCCCCGCAGGGCTGTGCGCAGCTCCAGCCGGGCCGGGGTCTGCTCCACCAAGGCCTCCACCGCGTCCAGGCGCTGGTTGATGGCCTCCACGCTGAGCAGAGGCTGGCCCAGCCAGCGCCGCAGGAGCCGCCCGCCCATGGGGGTGAGGGTGTCGTCCAGCACGTCCAGCAGGCTGCCCTTGACGCTGCCGCCCCGGATGGTCTCGGTCAGCTCCAGGTTGCGCCGGGTGGACTCGTCCAGGGTCATGAAGGCGCCGATCTCGTAGCTCTGCAGGTGAGTCAGCTGCTCGGCCGCGGCCGGCTGGGTCTCCTTCACGTAGGCCAGGATCGCCGCCGCCGCCCGGATGGCCTCCACCCGCCCCCGCAGGCCGAAACCGTCCAGGCTGGTGACCCGAAAGTGCCGCTCCAGGAATTCCTGGGCCGTGTCCGGGGCCACCTGCCAGGGCTCCACGGACGAGATCTGCGCCTCCAGGGCGGTCACCAGGGGCTGGAGTCCACTCCCCTCCAGGGACCAGTCGGCCAGGATCAGCTCGCTGGGCCGCAGCCGGCTCAGCTCCTCGCCCACCCGCCGCTCCGTCTCCTGGGCGCTGCTGCTGCGGATCTGGGTGGCCGCGAACTCGCCGGTGGAGACGTCGCAGTAGGCCACGCCGGCCTGGCGACCCGCCCCGTCGAAGGTGACGGCCACCAGGTAGTTGTTCCGCTTCTCGTCCAGCAGGGCCGGCTCGGTGACCGTGCCCTTGGTCACCACCCGCTGGACTGCCCGCTCCACCAGTCCCTTGCCTGGCTCGCTGATTTGCTCGGCGATGGCCACCTTGTAGCCCGCCTCCACTAGCCGGGCGATGTAGCCCTCCGCGGCGTGGTAGGGGACCCCGGCCAGGGGCACCCGCTGGCTGTTGCCCACCGGGCGGCTGGTCAGGGCCACATCGCAGACCCGGGCCACCAGCTTGGCGTCTTCGTCGAAGGTCTCGTAGAAGTCGCCCAGGCGGAAGAAGAGGATGCAGTCAGGATACTGCTTCTTCAGCGCCAGGTATTGACGGCGCATGGGTGTGGTCATGGTCGATTGCTCGCGTGATGCTCAGGGAAGGTGGCAGTTGGAGTCGACAGCTGGAGTCGACAGTCGGCCGCTGGGAACGGACAGCCCGTAGTATACCGGAACGGAGGCCGGG
>WGCB01000099.1 GCA_015494005.1 Caldilineaceae bacterium | reverse complement strand
CTGCTGGGGATGGGACGAACATCACCGCATCGGGCGGGTGATCGGTGGCGGCATGCGCTTCGGGGAAAACGGCGGATCCTACGAGCTGGTGAGCCAGGCCGTCATTGCCATCGCCAAGGAGTGGACCCGCCGGGGCCCAGCCACCGCCTTGACCCCCGCCTTCGTCGACCATTTCCAGGCCAGGGACGCGGCCCACCTACTGGAGGGCATCCAACTGGGGCGTTTTCATCCCGGTCCGGACATGGCGCCCTTGGTCTTCCAGGTGGCCCGGGCCGGTGACCCGGTGGCCCAGGGCCTGATCCGCTGGTCTGGGGAAGAGCTGGCCGACCTGGCTCGCGGCGTCATCCGCCAGCTCGCCCTCCAGCCGCGCGCCTTCGACGTGGTCCTGGTGGGCAGCATGTTCAACAGCGAGCCCATGCTGATGGAGCCCTTGCAGCAGGGCATCCTGGAGGAGGCGCCCCGGGCCCGCTTCGTGCGCCTTGCCGTGCCCCCTGTGGTGGGCGCCGTGCTCCTGGGCATGCAGCAGGCCGGCCTCCCCATCGCCCAGATGCGCCCTCGCCTGCTGGAGACCTGGTCCCCGTAGCCCTGTAGCATCCCACCACCGCAACCGAGCCACGCGAAACGGCCCACGCAGAACAGATGGGGGACATCCGTCCTGCATGGGCCGCACGCGGCATGCGGGCTTCCGTTATCCTGCGACGAACTGGTTGACCACCTGGGGCGTGGCTGTGGACATGCCCACCACGTCCAGCATGCCGGGATCGTTCGGGTCCGCCAGGCTGAAGCCGTTGCTGACCATCCCCACCACCACCAGCTTGGCAGGGAGGCCCGTCCGCTCCCGGTACATCCGCAGGGCCTGGGCCGGGTGCACCTGCCCGTACCAGGTCTCGCTGTCCGTGTAGACCACGAACGCGTCCACCTCCAGGCCCTTCTCCAGGGCGTAGAGCATGGGCAGGGCACAGTCGGTGCCGCCGAAGGGCAGCTGGTCCGTGACCCGCAGGACGTCATCCAGCCGCTGCCGGGGCGAGAGGCTCACCGGCACCATCTGGTGGGAGAAGGCCGTCACATGGACGTTCTTCTCCACGGCCACGGTGGTCAGGGCCAGGGCCGCGGAGGCCACCCGAGGGGTGACGCCAGTCATGCCGGCCACCTCCCCGAACCCCATGGAGCCGGACACGTCCAGGGCCAGCAGGAGGCGTTTGCCCGTGGGCTCCACCACCTCGAAGGCCTGGTAGAAAGCCGCGTCCAGGGCGTCCACCACCGAGGCCACCGGCTCCCACTTCAGCTTGCCCCGGGCCCCTCGGCCGGCCGCGTAAGTCTTCAGGGCCACCAGCACCGCCAGCGGATGCAGTCGGGCCCGGCGCAGGGCTTCCGGATCGCACAGCCGGGCTGCCACCTCCGCCACCTGGGGACGCCCAGGGGCCAGCACGCCGTGGGCAGTCAGGCGTCCCAGGTTGCGCAGCAGGGCTCCCAGGGGCAGGTTGGGCAGCAGCGCCTCCCACACCGCCGGGGATCCCAGCCACTGGGAGGGAACGAACTCCCAGGTCAGCCGGTGGTCCCGGACCAGGGCCAGGACCTCGGCCTCGGTCTGGGCCCGCTTGGCCTTCTCGTACACCCAGGGCAGGGTGAGGGCCTTCTCCTGGGGCGGCTCAGGGCCCACCTCCGGCCATCCCCTGGTGGCCCAGCCGTACAGCGCGCTGTGCACCGGAGTGGCCGGCACAGGCTTGGCCAGGCGCAGGGCGTCCCGATGGCTCCAGCCGTCCCGCTGCTGGTACTTCACCAGCTGGTAGGCCAGCCGGGCCGGGTCCATCTCGTTGTACCAGGCCGTCACACCGTTCCGCAGCAGCCGACCCCAGCCTCGGAATCCCTCCACGAACTCCAGGAAGTGGAAGAGGTGGGTTCCCGTCCGGGCCACCTTGGGCAGGGCCGCTACAGCCGCCCGCCGGGTTGTCACGTCCCCGTGGCCCAGGGCCAGGGCCAGGACGAAGAGGGCGGGGTCGTTCTTCGGGGCTCGCCCAGCCTGGCTCACGGCCACGGTCTCGGCCACGACCCGAGGGCCATCCTCCTGCAGGCAGCGCAGCACGGCCTGGGCGTTGTCCACGGTGAGCTTGCGCTCCCGGACGTAGTAGGTGCCGCCCTCGCTCCCCAGGACGAGAAAGCGCTCCAGCCGGGTCCAGTCGCTCACCCGCCAGGCATATCCGCCGGCGTTGTTGCGCTCCTGGTTCGTGCCGGGCATGGGCTGGCTCTGGGGAGTGACCCGGGTGTTGTACAGTTGTCGGTATCCTTTGGGTCGGTATCCTTTGGACATGGCGCACCTCCTTTCCGGCGCAGAAGATGGATCCGGTGCAGAAAGCCGGAACGATAGACGGTGTGGGCGAGGCGTGAGCCTGGCATTCCCCAAATTAGGGGTGGCAAGCGGTCACCTTATCGAAGTGGGCTGTGGTAACCAGGACTCTCCGGCCCACAAGGTGGCAGAGGCGGGATTCGAACCCGCGACCCCCACGGAATCGGTAACCCGCAGTCCCTCCGGCCCAGGATGTGGGCAAGGCAATGGGCACGGATTGAGGTGTGTGGGCACACCTTAGCATGGTGCTCTTCCGCTGAGCTACTCTGCCAGGAAAGCGGGTGGGCAAGTGTTGCGCATCGGCTGGGAGATCTTCTCTCCCCTGGAAGGTTGTGAAAGGTAACCGACACACTCCGGCCCACCAACCATTCACTCTGGAAAATTCTTGGTTTTTGGTTCTGTAAAACGTCTGGACGAAATCTCTGGGTGGAGCTTCGGGCTTCTCCCTGTACGAAGCAGATACCTGCACGAAGCAGATGGACGTGGCGTGCAGCCCACGCTCGACGCGTGATCCCAGGGGGTGGCGCTGGTTGGAGG
>WGCB01000098.1 GCA_015494005.1 Caldilineaceae bacterium | reverse complement strand
CCTCTCGGCTCTCCTCCGCGGCCCGCAGGCCCACCTCGGGATCGCCCCCGGAGCCCAGCCCCTTGGTCAGCTTGTCCCCGATGCGCAGGCGCTGGGGGGCGCTGGAGAGCATGAGGGCCTGGGCGTCGGTGTTGATGGTGATGAATTCCACCCCCTGGATCCCCTCTGCGATCATCCGGTCCACGGCGTTCTGGCCGGCTCCGCCGATCCCGATCACCTTGATCTGGGCGAAGTTGTCCACAAACTGTGACTGATGGCTGCGTTTTGGCATAATGCGGCTCCTCCTGGTGTGAATAGGTTGGTAGAAATACGGAAAAGGTTGGTTGTCGGTTCAGGCGCTCCCTGGGCCAGGAAGCGGCACGGCACGGGAAATAGGCGTCCCAGATCCGGCCAGGAACTGGGGAACGACGCTCGATCAATCGGGCAGCAGGCCCCGGAGCCAGCGACCCATGCGGTTCAGCCAGACGCTCTCCCCGCTCTCCGTGTAGACGGGGGCGTGGAGGGCCCGCTGGTCCTCCCGCAGGCCCCACAGGAGCAGGCCCACGCTGGTGGCAAAGGAGGGCTTCTGGAGCTCCCGGCTCAGCCCCTGGATGGGCAGGTGCTGTCCGGGATGGCCGATGCGCACGGGCATGTTGAAGCGGCGCCGGGCCATCTCCACGAAGCCGGGCAGCTGGCTGGATCCACCGGTCAGCACCACCCCCGCGGGGACCATCTGAGCGTAGCTGCTCTCCTCCACCTTTTCTTTGATGAGGTCGCAGATCTCCTCGCCCCGGGCCTCCAGGATCTGGCTGATGAAGCGCCGGCTGAAGGTGCGCTCCGAGCGATCCCCGAAGACCTTGGCCCAGACCTGCTCGTCCGCCGCGATGCGCTCCGGGTTCAGGTGCCCGTAGCGGAGTTTCAGGTCCTCGGCCACCTCGAAGGGGGCCCGCAGCCCCACGGCCACGTCCCTGGTCAGGTGGTTGCCCCCCACGTCCAGCACGGTGGTGTGCCAGAGGCCGTGGTTGCGGAAGAGGGCCAGATCCGTGGTGCCCCCGCCGATGTCCGCCATGATCACGCCCATCTGCTTCTCCTCCGGCGTGAGGACGGCCTCGCCGCTGGCCAGGGGCTCCAGGACGAACTCGTCGATGTCGATGCCGTGGCTCAGGACGCACTGGGCCAGGTTGTTGATGGCCGTGGCTGTGCCGGTGACGATGTGGGCGTCCACCTCCAGGCGGATGGCGCTCATGCCCAGGGGCTGCTGCACCCCGTCCTGGTCGTCCACCTTCCAGTTGCGGGCGATGACGTGGATCACCTCTCGGTTCTCCGGCAGGCTCACGGCCCGGGCGGCCTCCAGGGCCTGCTGCATGTTCTCCCCGGTGATGCCGCGGCGGCTGTCCACTGGGCTGATGCCCGTGCTGTTCATGGTGGCGATGTGGCTGCCCGCGATGCCCACGTAGGCGCTGGTCATCTGACGGCCGGCCTCCCGCTCCGCCTCCTCCACCGCCTCGCCGATGGCCGCGGTGACCTCGGGCACGTCCATGACCACGCCCCGGCGGATGCCCCGGCTTGGGGTCACGCCGCTGCCCAGCATCTCCAGGGCCAGGTTGCCCAGGCTGTCGTGGGTGACGGCAGCCATCAGGGCGCAGATTTTCGTGGTTCCTACGTCGATGGCGGCGATGATCTCTCGTGGCACGGTCTTCCTCACATGTGACAACGGTTCGGGGGACCTCACGGCTGCTGGGCTGGGGCTGTGCCGGTCCGGCGCAGGGTGGGCCGGTCCGGAGCCACCACGTTCAGCAGCAGATTCTCGTCCGGGCTGGCGGCCAGCTGGGAGCGCAGCGCCGTCAGGGCCTGCCATTTCTCCTCAAAGTGCCGCTCGTTGCCCCAGTAAACCCAGGCCTTGCTCCCTGGCAGGCCGAAGTTGAGCCCCTGGGATGGGCTGTACTGGAGCTCGGTGAGCCCGGGCAGACGCTGAGCCAGGGTGCGGGCCACCTCCACCAGGGCCCGGTTGACTCGGCGGGTCTCGTCGCCCGTCTCCAGCTGGATGAGCCCCGGGCCGTCGATGATCCGCACCGGCGGCTGCTCCAGGGCGGTCCGCTGGGGCAGCACCCGCCCATCCTCCAGGACCCAGAACTCGCCCTGGTCCGTGGCCCAGAGGGCCACCGGCTGGGCCTCGGTGATGGTCACCGTCACCCGGGCCGGCCAGCGGATGCTCACCTGGGCATCGGTCACATAGGGGTGGGCCAGGATCTCCTGGCGGATCTGCTCTGGATCCAGCCAGAGGATGCTCCAGCTGTCCACATTGCACTGCTCGTAGAGCTCCTGGACCGGCAGGTAACGGTTGCCCTGGAAGCGCACGTTCTCCGGGTAGACGAAGAAGCTCTCGTTGCCCTGGAACCAGACCAGCAGGGCTACCACCGCGGTCAACAGGGCCAGGCTCAGCAGCTTGCTGGGGTGGAATCCTGTGGCTCCGGGCAGGCTGGGCCGCAGGATCACCGGGCCGGAGGGCAGCAGCTCTCGGACGGGCACCAGGTCACCGAAGCGGCGCACCTGCTGGGCGAATTGCTGGCGACGTCGGGTGCGCTGCCGCCGCCTGGCCTGGCTGGACGACGGTCGCCGGGAGGCCGTCCGCCGGCTGCCGGTGGAGCGCTTGGTCCCGGTGCGTTTCGGCGCCCCCCGTTTCGCCGTCCCTCGTTTGGCTCTGGTCGTGGCCGTCGGCATCGTCGTGCGCAGTCCTTTGTCCAGGTGCAATGTCCCGGCGTGCAATGTCCCGGTTCAATCCGGGCGGGTCCAGCCCTCAGCGGGTGACCCGGTTCTCCTGGCGTTCCTGGTACCGTTCGAAACCCAGCTGGAGCAGCCGGTCCACCAGCTCCGGATAGCCGATCCCCGAGGCTTCCCAGAGCTTGGGGTACATGCTGATCCGGGTGAAGCCGGGCATGGTGTTCACCTCGTTCAGGAAGAGCTCCCCACCCTCACTCAGCAGGAAGTCCACCCGGGCCAGGCCGGCGCAGTCCAGAGCCTGGAAGGCCCGCACCGCCAGCGCCTGGACCTGGCGGGTCAGCTCCGGCCCGATGGGCGCCGGGATGAGGAGCTGGCTGTTGTCGTCCAGGTACTTGGCCGCGTAGTCGTAGAACTCGTTCCCTGGCACGATCTCCCCGGGCACGCTGGCCTGGGGCTCATCGTTCCCCAGCACGCTGACCTCGATCTCCCGGGCGCCGGGCACCGCTTCCTCCACCACGATCTTGCGGTCGTACTCGCAGGCCAGCTCGATGGCCTGGGCCAGCTCCGCCCGGTCCCTTGCCTTGCTGATGCCCACACTGCTGCCCAGGTTGGCCGGCTTGACGAACATGGGGTAGGCCAGGGCCTCCTCCAGGCTCTCCAGGATCGTTGCCTGCTCCTGGCGCCAGCGGCGGCGCAGAAAGGCCCGGTACCGGGCCTGGGGCAGCCCCACCGCCTGGAAGACCAGCTTGCTGGCCCCTTTGTCCATGCCCAGGGCGCTGGCCAGCACGCCGGAGCCCACGTAGGGCAGATCCGCCATCTCCAGCAGGCCCTGCACCGTGCCGTCCTCGCCGAAGGGGCCGTGGAGCACCGGGAAGACGATGTCCAGCGGCGGCAGGGCGGCCTGGGCTTCCGCCAGGGGCAGGAGGGCGGCCGGGTTCCCGCTCCGGGCCAGGGGCTGGCCGTTGACCGGCTGCTGGCTGGCATCGGTGAGCCGGGCCCAGGGATCGCCCTGGACCAGCCAGCGGCCCGAGCGGTCGATGCCCAGGGGGATCAC
>WGCB01000097.1 GCA_015494005.1 Caldilineaceae bacterium | reverse complement strand
GGGCGGGGGGGCGAGCGTCCAGCAGAGGGGCGGCCACCTGGCGCAGGTTGGCGATGGCCTGGCGCAGGCTGGTCCGGGCGGCGGACTGGGTGGAATCACCCCAGAAGAGGGTGGCCAGGGCGTCCCGGCTGTGGGAGCGCGCACCGTTGAGGGCCAGGTAGGCCAGCAGCGCCCGGGTCTTGTTGGAACGAAAGGCTGTGACCGGGGCACTGTCGATCTCGATCTGAAAAGTGCCCAGGAGTTGAAGTCGAAAGAGAGCCATGGCGGCCCCACAACCTTGACAAACGCTCGGGACAAGGGGTCTTCGCAACCCTCCTCCGCATCCTTACGGCCCTCACTGTACCATATTTCCGGCCCGGCCACAATCTGATTTTTCGTCCCGCCCGCGGTCCACTTCCTGGACAGCCTCAGGGCCCAAAGCCGCTGCCGGCTTCGACAGCTCCCCGCCTGGATCCGCCGGGTCTGCGGAGTTCGATCCGGAGCGGGTGCTGAACACTCCCCTGGCCGAGGACGACGCGATGGAGGCGTTCCTGACCCCGGCCATCCGGAGGCCAGGCTCGCTCCCCAATGCCCCTTGAGCGCGTGTGCTATACTAGCCCCATGGATGCCCAGGGTCGGCGGAGAAACGCCCTTCGATCCGGACCCTGTGGGCCAGCAGGTTTGTGGCGCGGGCTGCACAGGAATGGGCAAGGCATGGCGAGAGAGCGGAAAGGTAGGATGGCTTTGTGGCCGAACGCCTGCACGCGGCCCGCATCATCGATCGACATCGGGTCACGGAGCTGCTACAGCGCACATTGGCTGCCGGTCACGTGCTGCTGACAGCGTCCGCGGGCTACGGCAAGAGCATCGCCCTGCGCCAGCTGGCCGCTCAACGCCCTCACACCCACCTGGTCCCTCTGACCGCGGCCGATGCCGATCCCGCCGTGCTGGAATCCCGGGTGCGCCCCCTTCTCCGGGCCGAGGCCACGATCGCCCTGGACGATGTGCATGTGCTCGAGGGGGCCGGGGAAGCCTGCGTCTGGCTCCGGCAGCGC
This sequence comes from Caldilineaceae bacterium, assembly GCA_015494005.1. Taxonomy (GTDB): domain Bacteria; phylum Chloroflexota; class Anaerolineae; order Caldilineales; family Caldilineaceae; genus S144-5. The sequence continues at coordinate 1,656 of WGCB01000097.1, read as the reverse complement.
CTGGACGAAAGGCGTCCCCGATGGCTGCTGGCCGGGCGTCGGCTGCCTTTTCCCCCGGACCTGCTCCTCACCACCGGCCAGGTCACCCTGCTCACCGAGGCGGAACTGGCCTTCACCCCGGCAGAGGCGCGCCTCCTCCTGCCCCAGGATGACGACCGGCTCCAGCTGTGGCAGGAGCGGCTCCAGGGCTGGGCCCTGGGCCTCTCCCTGCTCTCCCGTCTGCCCCCCGAAGACGCCGCCCTGGACCGAATCCAGGATCACGTGGCTCGCTACCTGGCGGCCGTGGTCTTCGACCGCCTCCCTCGAGCCCTCCAACGCTTCCTGCGCACCACCGCGGTTCCCCTCCGCATCCACCAGGACCTGGTCCGGGCCATCTGGCCGGATCCGGCGCAGGCGGAGCAGTTGCTGGCCGAAGTGGTGCGTCGCCACCTCTACCTCCAGCCCGCGGGTGCACCCGGCTGGGTCCGCTACCACGACCTGATCCGGGGCTTCCTGCTCCAGGGCATGGACGCGGAGCGGCAGCGGATCGGTCGGCAGGTGGTGGCCTGGCACCGCGCCAACGGCGACCTGCTCAGCGCCATGGACCAGGCCCTGGACAGTGGCCTGACCGGCCTGGGCGCGGATCTGCTGGCTGACATGCCCCTCAGCCACTTCCACACCGACACCAGCTACCTGACCTACCGGCGCTGGGTCCGGGCACTGGACGACGCGGCCCTGGCCGCGCACCCCATCCTCCTGGTGCGCCTGGCGAACATCCTGGCCATGACGGACGGCTATGCGAAGGAAGCAGGAGAAGCAGCCCGGCGGGGCGCCCACCTGGCCGCGGAACGAGGCGAGGATCGCACCCGACTCCTGGCCGAGGTGAATCTGGCCCTCCTGGACAAGCTGGCCGGACGCCTGGCCGGGGCCGACGCCCGTGTCCGCTCCGTCCTGGCCGAGGAAGCGTGCACCGGCTACCCGCGGCTGTTCGCGCTGCGCATCGCTGGCCTCATCGCCGGCGAGCTGGGGGATGCGGGCCAGGCCGCGGCCTTCGCGCAGGAGGCGGTGACCCTTGCGCCGGGCCTGGGCGCGGTCAACGAGCCCTTCATGGCCCGGGCCAACCGCATGCACCACTACCTGCTGCCCCGGGGACGCTTCCAGGAGGCCGCCGCGGAGATCGCCACGGTGCTGGAGCACTTCGCAGACGCGCCCGGCTGGCGCTCCCAGTATCTGGTGAACCTGTGCGATCTCCACGCCCAGCAGGGCCGCTGGCCAGAGCTCGCCGCGGCCCTGAAGGAGCTGGAGGGCCTGGTCCAGGAGGTGGAGACGTCCACCGCGCACCTGCGTCTGTGGCGGCAACATTTTCGCTCCCGGCTGGCGATCGCCACGGGGACCGCGGAGGAGATCGACGAGGCTCTGGCTGCCTACCAGGCCCTGGCCGGAGATGTCCCCTTCCATCGCACCGCTGGGGACTACCTGGCCCTCTGGCATCTTCGCCGCCAATCCGCCTACGGGACAGCCATGCAGCGGGCGGAGGCGCTCCTGGCGGATCCACGATGCGCGCCTTTCTACCGGCCGCACATCGCGCTGGAGCGAGACCTGGCCCAGGGGCTGGCCTTCGCGGCTGGGGCCAAGCCCCAGTTCGTCCTCCACCAGGATTCGGCGCTGATCGTGCAG
>WGCB01000096.1 GCA_015494005.1 Caldilineaceae bacterium | reverse complement strand
TCAACAGGCCCTGGAGCCAGTAGAAGTACCAGGGCGCCACCGTGTGCAGCGGGGTGGACTGGGGATTGGCGATGTGTTCCAGGGGCGCCTGGAAGAAGAAGACGGTGAGCAGGGTCAGGAGGGCAGTGGTGCCCATGAGGAAGCTCAGCTCGTCGATGGCTACATCGGGCAGGAAGTAGACCCGGCGGTCTGCAGGGATGCGGTTGGCCGTGTCCTGGCCCACCTCTTCCTCGCTGGCGGGCAGGCTGATGCCGAAGTGGACCACCTTATAGTAGTGGACGAAGAAGAACAGGATCAGGATAGCTGGGAGGAAAAGGACGTGTAGCAGGTAGAAACGCATCAGGCCGTTGGCCCCGATGTCCGGAGCGCCTCGGGCCAGCAGGTTGACCGTCTCACCTACGATGGGCGGGGGCACGGCCTCAGCCATGGAGGTGCCGATGGTCACCGCCCAGAAGGCCAGCTGGTCCCAGGGGAGCAGGTAGCCGGAGAAGCTCAGGAAGAGGGTGGCCACCAGCAGCACCACGCCGGAGAACCAGGTGAACTGGCGGGGTGCTTTGTAGCTGCCGGTCAGATACGTCCGCACCATGTGGGCGGTGACGATGGCCACCATGGCCTCCGCCCCCAGGCGGTGTAGATCCCGCAGGAACTGGCCAAAGGGCACGTTGTTCAGCAACCGGATCATGTCGGTGTACGCCCGTTCCGGTGTGGGCGCATACCAGATCATCAGCAGGATGCCGGTGATCAGCTCCAGGAAGAAGAGATAGGTGGAGAGCAAACCCAACCGGAAGGTATGGTTCCAGCGGGTGACGCTTTCGTGGTAGTAGGTGGGTTTGATGTGGAGCAGGAACGTCTCGCTATGAGGCTTGAGCCGAGGGTTCGGCCGTCCCGGCGGCACCCCCTGGAGCATCCGCCGGAACTCTCCCGGAGGAATGCCCGCGGTGATCCGGGTGAAGACATCCTCCCCAATCGCAGCCAAGGCGCCCAGCACGCCCTTGTTGCGAATGTCCTGTGTGACACTCATAAACGATATCTCCTTCGCTGGTCCGTTGCTGAAAATCCTGTTCTGTGTACCGGATGTCCAAGGCGCAGAAGCACTAGGCGGGTGTGGAACAGCGGGCACACGAGTCCACTATGCACTTCGCGTTCCACACCCGTTCGTCGCTCTCGTTCCTGTGCGATGGAAAAAACTGGTTGTTCTGGTGCGTGTCGCGGATCAACGGGGCTTGCCCGGCGAGCTCATCCTGTGCCCCTGGCCGGGGATTGACTGGATGGCTTGCCCAGGATGCGCTTGCCTGTGTCCACAACCACCTCGGCGTCCGGGCTGGGGATCTTCGGCGGCAGGATGTCGTCCCCCACATCCTCGGTCTTGGCCACCGTCTCGCCGCCCTGGCGCACCTCGATGACGAACTGGTCCAGGGAGCGGGGCGCGGGACCCTCGATGTAGTAGCCTTCCCGGGTGAATTTGGAGCCGTGGCAAGGACACTCGAAGCGAGTCCGGGCCGGTTCCCACTTGTAGAGGCAACCCAGGTGGGTGCAGACCATGTAGAGGGCCTTGGGCCCTTGCTCCGTGTTGACCAGCCAGAACTTGCCTGTGGGGTTGCCGATGGGGACATGGTCCGGGTCCGAGGGTAGGGTCGAGGCCGGTCCTAGAGGAAACTCGCCGCCGAACTCGCCGGCCCGGAAGCGGGGATACATGAACTTGAAGGTGGCCAGGCCTCCCTCCAGCATGACCAGCCCAAGCGCCGCGCCCCAGGCATAGGCCAGGAACTCTCGCCGGTTGATGCCCGGCTGTCCCACCTCCTGGGGAGCCGCTTTGCCGGCTGCCGGCGCCTTGGGGCGAGCAGCTGCCGCCGGTTTGGCTGCCGGTGCGCCGCTCTTCTTGGCCGCTGCTTTGGCCTTGGCCGCCGCGATGCGGGCGGCCTGTTTGTCCGCGGCGCTCTCCCCAGCCGGGGGTTTGGAAGCTTCCGCCTTGGGCGGTTCTGCCTTCGGTGCTTCCGCCTTGGGGGGCTCGGCCTTGGCCGCCTCCGCCTTCGGCGCCTCGGCTTTGGGCGCTTCGGCCTTGGGCGCTGGTGTGGATGGGGCAGACTTGAGCTCACTCACGTCCTTGCCCAGGCGAGCTGCTGCCCGACGTTTGGCCTCCTCAATGCGCTTCTTGCGCCGTTCTTCCGGGCTCAGCTCACTGGTTTCATCTGCCATGATTCTGGCCTCCTTTCTGGCTTCGCCAGATCAGCAATCGCGCTGAAAAAATGCGGTACAGGCTACTGAATTGAGAGTTGGCGTGGTGGAGTGAAGACAAAGTTACCGACTTGGTGGTCAGCTTCCAGGACTCGAGGCAAAATTTGGGGCGAAGTATAGCACAGCGGGGATCGATTGTCAAAATTATCACAAATAGGAAGCCCCCATCGAAGACCCCAGCGCAGGGCCGGGATCCTCGATGAGGGCGGGGGCGTCTGGCGCCGGATTCCGGTTCAGAGGGCGGCCAACCGCTCCTGGATCTGCTGGTGACGGGCTCGGAGATCGGCCAGCTTGTCCCGCTCCCGCTGAACCACCTGGGCCGGGGCTTTCTGGACGAAGCCCTCCCGGCTCAGGAGCTCCTCCGAGCGGCGGATCTGCTGCTCCAACTGGGCCAGCTCTTTCTCCAGCCGCTTCCGCTCCGCGGCCAGGTCCACCAGGCCAGCCAGGGGCAGGTAGACGGTGACGCCACCCGCGGTCAGGGTCACCGCCTTTTCCGGCGCAGGGAGGCTCTCGGCCAGGGTCACCTGGGCCGGATCCAGCCGGGCCAGCTCCAGGAGCAGGGGCAGGTTGGCCTCCAGGACTGGGAGATGCTCCCCCGCGCTGATCCGAGCGCTGATCCGGCGTCCCGGGGCCACGTTGTACTCGCTGCGGGCGTTGCGGATGGCCCGGATGATCTCCTGCAGGCGACCGAAGTCCTCCTCCGCGTCCTCCTGGCGCAGGCCGGTCATCTCCTGGGGCCAACGGCTGGTCATCAGGGACTCGCCCCGCTCGCTCACTGCCTCCAGATGGCGCCAGATGGCCTCGGTGACGAAGGGCATGTAGGGGTGGAGCAGGCGCAGGCTCTGTTCCAGCACGTGGGCCAGGACCTGGCGGGTGGCCTGGGCCGCCTGGGCGTCCTCCCCGTAGAGGCGGATCTTGGCCGCCTCGATGTACCAGTCGCAGTACTCGTTCCAGAGGAATTCGTACAGATGGCGGCCGGCCTCGCCCAACTGCCAGTCGTTGATCAGCCGGGTCACCTCGTCCCGGGTGGTGGCCAGGCGGCTCAGGATCCAGCGATCCGCCAGGGTCAGCTCCTGGGAGGGAGGCAGGGCGTAGGTCACGTTGTGGATGTCCTCGGTGTGGGCCAGAGCCATGGCCCGCCCCTCCAGGTTCATGACCACGAAGCGGGCCGCGTTCCAGATCTTGTTGGCGAAGTTGCGGTTGGCCTCCACCCGGGTGATGCTCAACTTCATGTCGTTGCCCGGCGTGCTACCGGTGAGCAGGGTGAAGCGCAGGGCGTCCGCGCCGTACTGGGCGATGAGGTCCAGGGGATCCAGCACGTTGCCCAGGCTCTTGCTCATCTTGCGCCCCTGCTCGTCCCGGACCAGGCCGTGCAGGTAGACGTAGCGGAAGGGCTCCTTGCCCGTCATCTTCAGCCCCAGCATGATCATCCGAGCCACCCAGAAGAAGAGGATGTCGTACCCGGTCTCCAGGACGGTGGTGGGGTAGAAGCGGCGGTAGTCCGGGGTGTCCTCGGGCCAGCCCAGGATGCTGAAGGGCCAGAGGCCGCTGCTGAACCAGGTGTCCAGCACGTCCGGGTCCTGCTCCAGCTTCACCGGCTCGCCGTAGTGGGCGATGGCCTTCTCCAGGGCTTCGCTCTCGTTCCGGGCCGCGAAGACCGTGCCGTCCGGTCCGTACCAGATGGGGATGCGGTGCCCCCACCAGAGCTGGCGGCTGATGCACCAGTCCCGGATGTTCTCCATCCAGTGGAAGTAGACCTTCTCGAAGCGCCGAGGGATGATCTGGATGGTGCCGTCCCGGACCACCTGGATGGCCGGCCCGGCCAGGGGCTTGGTCTTCACCCACCACTGCTCGCTGAGCAGAGGCTCCACCACTGTGTGGCAGCGCTGGCAGTGGCCCACCTGGTGGACATGCTCTTCCTCCTTCACCACCAGCCCGGCCTTGCGCATGTCCTCCCACAGCTTCTTCCGGGCCTCGAAGCGGTCCAGCCCTGCGTAGGGGCCGGCCTCCGCGTTCAGGGTGCCGTCCGGGTTCATGATGTTGATGAAGGGCAGGTCGTGCCGCTTGCCGATCTCGTAGTCGTTGGGATCGTGCCCGGGCGTCACCTTGAGCACGCCGGTGCCAAACGCTGGGTCCACGTGCTCGTCCGCGATGATGGGGATCTCCCGGTGGATCATGGGCACCAGCGCGGTCTTGCCGACCAGGTGCTTGTAGCGCTCGTCCTCCGGGTGGACGGCCAGGGCCGTGTCCCCCAGGATGGTCTCGGGCCGGGTGGTGCTCACCTCCACGTAGCCCCCTTCCTTCAAGGGGTAGCGGAAGGTGTAGAGCTTGCCCTTCACCTCCTCGTACTCCACCTCCAGGTCGCTGATGGCGCTGCCGCAGCGGGGGCACCAGTTCACCAGGTAGCTGCCCCGGTAGATGAGTCCCTCCTCGTAGAGGCGGATGAAGGCCTCCACCACCGCGTTGCTCAGGCCGTCGTCCAGGGTGAAGCGCTCCCGGCTCCAGTCGCAGGAGATACCCATGCGCCGCTGCTGTCGGGTGATGCGGTCGTGGTACTCGTCCTTCCAGGCCCACACCTCTTGGACGAAGCGCTCCCGGCCCAGGTCCTGCCGGGTGAGCCCCTGCTCCGCCAGCTTGCGCTCCACCACGTTCTGGGTGGCGATGCCTGCGTGGTCCGTGCCGGGGATCCAGAGGGTGGGCTGGCCCAGCATGCGGTGATGGCGGATGAGCATGTCCTCGATGCTGCTGGTGATGGCGTGGCCCAGGTGCAGGGCCCCGGTGACGTTGGGGGGCGGCATGGCGATGACGAAGGGCTCCGCGTTGGGGTCCGCCAGGCCACTCTCCTCCTGCTGCTCCGGATGGAAGAAGCCCTGGCTCTCCCACCACTCGTAGAGCCGCTCTTCCCACTCCTGGGGATTGTAGGTTTTGGGCATGGCCGCCTGGGCGGCCTTGGTCTGCTCGGGTGTTTTCTCGGGTGCTTTCTCGGATGCTCGTGTGCTCATGATCTCCTCTGGGCTGCTGGAACGTGGCAGTGCCCGGTCTTGGATGCCGGTTGCGGTCCACGCAAAAAGCCGCTTCATCCTCAAGGACGAAGCGGCTCCGCGGTACCACCTTGATTGGCGACTCGCTCAGGGGACACTTTTCCCGGGAGCGAACCACCCTCTCGTGCGCTGTAACGG
>WGCB01000095.1 GCA_015494005.1 Caldilineaceae bacterium | reverse complement strand
ATTGGTGGATTGGGCGCCTCACTCCTCATCTGGTCACTTCCTCACCCTCTCACCCCTTCACCCCTTCACTTCAGCGCCCCCTCACCCCCTCACCTCGGCGCCCTTCACCAGCGCGGACGCCCCAGCCTCTCCACGATCTCCTCCAGCGGCAGGGCGTAGCGGACGTGGCCGTCCCGGCCGACCATGGTCTCCGCGGCGAAGAGGGAGTTGAGGATGGCTTCCTCCACGGCCTCCACCACGCCGGAGAAGAGGCCCCGCATGGCCCGGGGTTCGTCGGCCAGGGCGGGGACCGGCCCGGTGAGCCCCGGAGGCCAGTGCTGGATCCGGTGGGCGGTGCTGAAGGCGATGACGAAGTCACCGGAGCCGTGGCCGAAGTGGCTGCCGGTGCGGGCGATGCCGGCCCCGGCCCGGACGCAGAGCCGGTGCAGTTGGCGAGCGGTCAGGGGCGCGTCCGTGGCCAGGACCACCATGATGGAGCCCCGCTCCGGCTGGGGGCGGTAGCCCGGCGGGCGCAGGAAACGACCCACGGGCAGGCCGTCCACCAGGAGCTGCTCCGGGCGGCCAAAGTTGGACTGCACCAGCGCGCCCACGGTCCAGCCGCCGGCCTCCGTTGGCAGCACCCGGCTGGCCGTGCCCACGCCCCCCTTCCAGCCGAAGCAGCTGGTCCCCGTGCCCGCGCCCACGTTTCCCTCCAGGACCGGCAGGCCCGCCTGGCCGGATCGGGCGTCGTCCAGGGCCGCGGCCACCTGCGCCGCGCCCACGTGCCGTCCCCGGATGTCGTTGAGGTAGCCGTCGTTGCACTCCCCCACCACCGGGTTGACGCTGCTGGTGCGCACCCCGATCTCCGGGTTCTGGGCCAGGGCATCCGTGACCAGGGCGTCCGCCACTCGGAAGACGTTCAGGGTGTTGGTCAGGGCGATGGGCGTCTCCAGCACCCCCAGCTCCCGCACCTCCTCGAAGCCGCAGGGCTTGCCGAAGCCGTTGATGGTGTGCACGCTGGCCCGCACCTTCTCCCGGAAGAGGTTGCCGGTGTGGGGCAGGATCAGGGTGACCCCGGTGCGCACCGGCCCTTCCCCCGGCCGCAGGGGCCCTTCTCCCTGGATCCGGGTGGCGTGGCCCACCCGGACGCCCAGCACGTCGGTGATGGCGTTCCGGGGGCCCGAGGGCAGCTGGCCGATGGCGAGTCCGTAGTCGCGCAGGCGGGGGCGGCTCATGGCAGGGGGACGCTGTCCAGGTCCAGGACGAAGCGGCGGAACTGCTCGATGGCCTGGTTCATGCTGGGGTGGTGCTCCTGCAGGATGTGCTGGGGGTCCATGCCGGAGCGGAAGAGCTCCAGCAGGGCCAGGGCCTGGTCGTCGCTCTCCATGTCCAGGTAGCTGGTGGAGAGGCGCAGGGACATCTCCGGGGCCGGGGTGCCGAAAGCCTCGCCGGGCAAGGTGGCCAACCGGTAGTGCTCCAGGAGGTGCTCGGCCAGCTGGGTGGAGGTGCGGATGCCCCGGACGGCCAGCTGGGGCGCCCAACGGTCCAGGTTGATGAAGAGGTAGAAGCCGCCCCGGGGCTGGGAGCAGCGGATGCCCAGGGCCGTCAGCTGCTGCCACAGGTAGCGGGTGCGCAGGGCGTGGATCCGGGTGCACTCCTGGATGTAGGCCAGGATCTCCGGATCGTCCCCGTAGGCGGTGACCGCCGCGTACTGGATGGGGGCCGCCACACAGGACCAGAGCTCCCCGGCCACCATGCGCAGGGCCTGGATCAGCTGCTGGCCGGCGGGCCCTTCCGGGGCCACGGCCACGCCCAGGCGCCATCCGCCCAAAGAGAGGTGCTTGCTCAGGCTGCCCAGGACCACCGTCCCCTCCGGGAAGGCCCGGGCCATGGAGTGGTGGAGGACATCCCCGTGGCCGGCCAGGCCGTAGATCTCGTCGCTGATGACCGTCACCTGCTCCTGGCGGCAGAAACGGGCCAGCTGGTTGACCAGGTCCGCGCCCATCATCTGGCCCGTGGGGTTGTTGGGGCTGTTGAGCAGGAGGATGTGCTGCTCCTGCTCCGAGGTGGCCACGGTGTGGCGTAGCGCGTCGATCTTCAGCGCGTGGTCCTCCTGGGGGATGGCGGGGATGCGGCGCACGGGCTTGCCCAGGATCCGGGCTTGGGGCTCGTAGCTCACCCAGGAGGGGGTGGGCAGGAGCAGGTCCCCCTGGAGGACGGTGAGCAGGGTGTAGAGGAGGGCCTTGCTCCCCGGCCCCACCATGACCCGATCCGGGGTGGTGGGCAGGTGAAAGTGTTTCGTGTAGAAATCGGCGACGGCCTCCCGCAGCTCTGGGATGCCCTGGGCGGCCACGTAGCTCTTGTGGTGGACGTTCTCCCGCAGGGCCTGGGCCAGCTTGGGGTGCACGGGGAAGCGGGACTCGCCGAAGCCCAGGTGGTAGACCTCCTGGCCGTCGGCCCACATGGCCCGCACCCTCTCGTTGATGCGCAGGGTGGGGGAGAGCTCCATGCGCCGCTCGATGTGGGGGGCCAGGGATAGGGCCCAATCCGCGGTCCTGTTCATGCTGGGTTCCTTTTCGCGTGTTTGCGCCTGCAAAAGTTTGGCCCTGACCGATCCGAGGAGGGCGATCTGTCAGGGCGGTGGGAAACCGGTTTGGGTTGAAGGGCGGGCCTATCGCTGGTAGACCCCCATGAGCTCGGCCTGGGCCAGGACATGCCCCTCCATGGCGGCCAGGACGTCGGCCTTGGTGGCGCTGGATTCCAGCCCCAGGGCCGTGTCCAGGGCGTAGAGCTTGAAGAAGTAGCGGTGGGTCCCTCGGGGTGGGCAGGGCCCGCCGTAGCCTACCCGGCCCCAGCTGTTGGTCCCCTGGACGCTGCCGGCCTCCAGGACCGGGTCTGGGGGCACGCCTTCCGGCAGCTCCCGGGCGTCCGCTGGCATGTCGAAGATGACCCAGTGGACCCAGATGCCCGCGGGCGCGTCCGGGTCGTCCATGATCAGGGCGAAGCTGGCCGCGTCACCGGGCGGGTGGCTCCAGGCCAGGGGCGGGGAGATGTCCATGCCGTCGCAGGTGTACTTCACGGGGATGGTCTGGCCCGGTTCAAAGGCGGGGCTGCTCAGGCGGAAGTCGCGGTCCGTTTGGCTGTTCATGGTCGCCTCCTGTGGGTTCGCAGGCGCCTGCGAGGACGCGGCGGTGGATGGGCGATCCTGGCAGGCCGTGGCCAGGAGCAGCAGGGAGGCCGCGGTCAACAGGGCCAGGATCTTTCCGTTCATGGTGGGGCTCCTTTCCCGGTGGGTCTCCCTCTTCTCTGTCTCTCTGGGCTCTCCCCTCCCATCCTCGTTTCCCATTGTACACCCATTGCCCGGGTCCGACAACGGCTGCTCGAGGAGCTCGGGTCACCCCACCCAGAAGGCCTTCTCCAGGTCGGTGAACTCGCTGGCTGGCCCCTCGAACTTGTTCCGTCCCAGCTCCAGGACGTAGACGTAGTCGGCGATCTTCAGCGCGGCCCGGATCTCCTGGTCCACCAGGAGGATGGTGAGCCCCTCCTTGTCCCGCAGGTCCACCAGCATCTGGTAGACCTCCTCGGAGAGGAGCTTGGCCAGGCCGGCGGTGGGCTCGTCCACCAGGATGACCTTGGGGTCGGTCATGAGGGTGCGGCCGATCTCCACCATGCGCTGCATGCCGCCGGAGAGGTCCCCTGCGTTGGAGCGGCGCCGCTCCTTGAGGATGGGGAAGCGCTCGTAGTTCTCCTCCAGCTTGCGCTTGAGCCGGGCCTTGTCCTTGCGGAAGGTCCAGGCGCCCAGCTCCAGGTTCTCCTCCACGGACATCCAGCGGAAGACGCCGGGCTGCTGGGGGATGTAGGCGATGCCCATGTCGATGCGTTGGTGGGTGGGCACGCCCAGGAGGCTCTGGCCGTCCAGGAGGATCTCCCCGGCGTTGGGGCGCAGGAAGCCGTAGATGGCCTTGAGCAGGGTGGACTTGCCCACGCCGTTGGCCCCCAGCACCGTGGTGATCTTGGCCTTCTGCGCGGTCAAGTTCACCCCCTGGAGGATGTTCAGGTCCCGATAGTAGCCCACGTAGAGGTCTTTGACTTGAAGCATGGCGTGTCCTGAGAGATTGGGAAAGTGTGAAAGTGAAAGTGTGAAAGTTGAAGATCAAGGATTGAAGGTTAGGTAGGACTGGAGATTGGTTGATTGGATGATTGGTGGATTGGGTTGTGGGACGGAAGACGGAAGACGGTGGACGAAAGCCATTGGGGGCGAACACGATCAGGTCCTGGCTCCCGGTCTCCGTGTCTTCCGTTTGGTCATCCTGTCATCCCGGTCATCCCCGTCACCCTGTCACCGGCACACGATCTCCCTGGCTGCTATCTTCCTCTTCGTCCTCGCCCAGGTAGGCCCGCTTCACCCGGGGATCCTCCCGCACCACGGCCGGGTCCCCGTCCGCGATGAGGTCGCCGTAGTCCAGGACCAGCAGCCGCTTGCTCAGGGTGAAGATGGTGTCCATGTCGTGGCTGATGATGATGAAGGCCTTGCCCTGGGCGTTGGTCTCGGTGATGTAGCGGTAGATGATCTCCATGAGCCGGGGGTGGACGCCGGCGAAGGGCTCATCCAGGATGATGATGTCCGGGTCCAGCATGAGGAGCCGGCCCAGCTCCAGGAGCTTCTGCTGGCCGCCGGAGAGGGCCCGGGCGTACTCGTTGCGCAGGTGCTCCATGGTCAGGAACTTGAGCACCTCCATGGCCTTCTCCTCGAAGTCCTTCTGCCGGGCGGTGGTGTGCTTGGCCATGGCCGGGACCAGCAGGTTCTCCATCACGGTCATGCGGCGGAAGGCTCGGGTCACCTGGAAGGTGCGGCCCAGGCCGGCCCGGGCCACGCCGTAGGGGGGCAGGGTGTCGATGCGCCGGCCGTTCAGGTAGACGGTGCCGCTGCTGGGCTTGATCACCCCGTCCAGGATGTTGGTCAGGGTGGTCTTGCCCGCGCCGTTGGGCCCGATGAGCCCGATGAGCTCCGGCCCGTTCACCTGGAAGGTCACGCCCTTCAGCACCTGGAGGCCGCCGAAGTTTTTCCAGACGTCGTTCACTCGCAGCTCGATCATGGTGCTCCCTCCTCTGCCGCACCCGGCGCTTCACCGGCCGGGGTGATGGGGCCACTGGCTCCCCGGGCCGCGGCGTCCGCGGCGGCATAGGCCAGATCCTCCTCTGCCTGGCGTTCCCGGATGGCCACCACCTCCTTGGCCACGTCCCCCCGCATGAAGCGCTGGATGATGGGGGCCAGCAGGCCGTTGCGCTGGAAACGCAGGGTGACCATGAGCAGGGCGCCGAAGAAGACCAGCCGCCAGACGGTCATGTCCACCGTGACCGGGCCGATGGTGAAGCTGCTGCGCAGCCATTCCAGCATGAACTGGATGATGATGGCCCCCACCGCCGCGGCGTAGATGTTCTCCAGCCCGCCGATGACTGCCATGGCGATGACCAGGCTCATCTGCAGGATGATGAGGATGTTGGGGGTGATGATGCCGATGTAGTGGGCCTGGATGGCCCCTGCGGCCGCGGCCAGGGTGCT
>WGCB01000094.1 GCA_015494005.1 Caldilineaceae bacterium | reverse complement strand
GGTCCGCGGCTGGGGGGACAACAACGTGGGCCTCTACTACGTGAGCCTAGTCATCGTCCTGAGCTGCGTCTACCTGGCCTACGCCATCTACCACTCCCGCTGGGGCCAGGCCCTCTTCGCCATCCGGGACGACGAGGATGTGGCCGACGGCCTGGGCGTGCCCACCATCCGCTACAAGGTGGGCACCTTCGCCCTGAGCGCCTTCTTCGCCGGGGTCATCGGCGCGCCCCAGGCCCTCTTCCTGGGCTACCTGGAGACGGCCACGGTCTTCGCGGTGACCACGCCTCTCCTGGCCCTGATGATGGCTATCCTGGGCGGGGCCTCGGTCTGGTACGGGCCCATCATCGGCGCGGTGATCATCACCCTGCTGCGTCAGCTCCTCACCGCGGGGGAGACCGCGGTGCTCAACCAGATGGCCATCGGCCTGGTCTTCATCCTGAGCATCCTCTTCATCCCCCAGGGGATCGGCGGCATCATCCAGGAGAGGTGGCGGCGACCATGAGCGGCTCTGTCCTGCTGGCGTGCGAGCAGATCACCATGGCCTTCGGCGGCCTCCTGGCCCTGAACCAGGCCAGCCTGGCCATCTACGAGGGGGAGATCCTGGGGCTGGTGGGGCCCAACGGCTCGGGGAAGACCACGCTGATCAACGTGATCAGCGGCCAGTACCGGCCCACTGCCGGCCGCATCCTCTTCCAGGGCGCGGATGTCACCGGGCTGCGGCCCAACCGGCTGGCCCACATCGGCATCGCCCGCACCTACCAGGTGCCCCGGCCCTTCCACTCCTCCACGGTGCTGGACAACGTGGCCCTGGCCTGGATGTTCGGCCGTCGGGGCCACAGCCGCCGGGAGGCCCAGGAGCTGGCCCGGGAGACCCTGGCCTTCGCCGGGCTGGCGGAGAAGGTCCACCTGCCCGTGAGCAAGCTGAACCTCCACGAGCGCAAGTTCCTGGAGCTGGCCCGAGCCCTGGCCCTGGAGCCCAAGCTCCTGCTCCTGGACGAGGTGCTGGCCGGGCTGAATCCGTCCGAGGTGCAGCTGGGCATGGCCCTGATCCGCCAGATCCACCAGCAAGGGATCACCCTGGTCTTCGTGGAGCACAACGTGGGCGCGGTGACCGAGCTTTCCCACCGCATGGTGGTGCTGAACTACGGCCAGAACATCGCCCAGGGCCCGCCGGAGCAGGTGGTGAACGACCCCGCGGTCATCGCCGCCTATCTGGGCGAGGACTACCGGGGCGCCAGCAGCCAGGAGGTGGGCCATGCTGCAGGTTGAGCAGCTCGCTGTCTCCTACGGCGAGGCCATCGCCCTGGAGGGGATCTCCATCACGGCAGAGGCCGGCTCGGTGGTCTCCATCATCGGGGCCAACGGCGCGGGCAAGACCACCCTGGTCAACACCATCGCCGGGATCCTGCGGCCCCGGGCCGGGCGCATCCTGCTGGAGGGGCGGGATCTGGCCACGGTCCCCCCGCACCGGATCAGCGCCCAGGGCGTGGCCATCGTCCCCGAGGGGCGGCGGCTCTTCAGCAAGCTGAGCGTGCTGGACAACCTGCTCATGGGAACCTACGCCCGGCGGGGCCAGGCTCCCGGCCCCTTCACCCTGGAGTGGATCCTGGAGCTCTTCCCGGTCCTGGGGGAGCGGCGGAAGCAGCTGGCTGGCACCCTCAGCGGCGGGGAGCAGCAGATGGTGGCCATCGGGCGGGCTCTCCTGGCCCAGCCCAAGCTCCTGCTCCTGGACGAGCCCTCCCTGGGCCTGGCGCCCATCGTGGTGGCCAGCATCTTCGACGTGATCCGGCGCATCAACCGGGAGGCCGGGGTGACCATCCTGCTGGTGGAGCAGAACGTGCCCCGGGCCCTGGAGCTGGCCACCAAGGTCTACGTCCTCAGCAACGGCCGCATCGTCCAGGAAGGCCGGCCGGAGGAGCTGGCCCAGGACGACCGCATCCGCCAGGCGTATTTGGGGCAGTGACGGGCGGACAGGGGATGGCTGGGCAGGGAGACCGGGAAACAAGGAGACCAGGAGAGTGGGAGAGTCGGAGTGGAGGACGAGATGGCAGGGTGACAGGATGACCGGTTATCGGGATCTGTCCTTTGACCCAATCAACCAATCATCCAATCAACCAATAGCCCAATCACCCAGGAGGTTTGCCTATGAAAATCTTCGACATCAGCGTGCCCACGGAGGAGAGCCCCAGCGAGCCCATCCCCTTGAAGGTGGAGCACCAGGACCACAAGGCCAGCGCGGCCTTCATGGCCAGCTTTTTCGACGCCAGCGTGGAGGACCTACCCGAGGGCAACGGCTGGGCCAACGACACGGTGACCCTCATCAGCCACGCCGGCACCCACGTGGACGCCCCCTGGCACTACTACCCCACCTGCGGCGGCCAGCCGGCCCGCACCATTGACCAGCTCCCCCTGGAGTGGTTCTTCGGCGACGGCGTGGTCCTGGACATGCGCCACAAGCCCCAGGGCGGGCTCATCAGCACCGAGGACCTGCAGGAAGCCCTGGCCAAGATCGACTACACCCTCAAGCCCGGGGATATCGTGCTCATCCAGACCGGCGCGGACAAGCTCTGGGGCCAGGCCGAGTACTTCGCGGCCGGCGCGGGGGTCAGCGCGGAGGCCACCCGCTGGCTGATCCAGCAGGGCATCCGGGTCATGGGCATCGACACCTGGGGCTGGGACCAGCCCTTCTGGGCCCAGAAGCAGCGCTTCAAGGAGACGGGGGACCCCAGCGTCATCTGGGAGGCCCACCGGGTGGGCAAGGACCTGGAGTATTGCCAGATCGAGAAGCTGGCCAACCTGGATCAGCTGCCCCGGCCCACGGGCTTCAAGGTGGCCTGCTTCCCGGTCAAACTCACCGGCGGCAGCGCAGGCTGGACTCGGGCCGTGGCCATCTTCGAGGACCTCTAGGAGGAATTCCATGCGAAAAATCATCATCACCGCCGCGTTGACCGGGGCCATCACCGTGCCCACCCAGACGCCCCACCTGCCCTGGACC
>WGCB01000093.1 GCA_015494005.1 Caldilineaceae bacterium | reverse complement strand
GGCGTAGGGGTGGCCGTGGAGCCTCCCTTGCTCACGTGGGGCAGGTAGAGCCGACCCCAGGGCGTGGGCGTCCCGGTGACGGTGGTGGTCACGGTCACCGTCGGGGTGATGGTGGGCGTGGGCGTCTCTGGGACCTGGCTGCAGGCCAGCAGGGAGACGTCGTCCACGTAGTTCCAGAGCTGGCTGCCGGCCCCGTCGTTGTAGACGTTGAAGTAGACCGTCACCGTCTGCCCTTTGAAGCTGGTCAGGTCGTAGACCCGCTCCGCCCAGCTCTCCGTGCCGTTCGCCCCGTCCCGCTCCAGCCGGGTGAGGAAGCCGTAGCCGCTGTCCAGGAGTAGGGCCTCCCGGTAGTCCGTGCCGTCGGCCGTGCCGCCGGTCCGCTGCCAGTAGCGCAGGATCACCTGCACCGCGTCCCCGGGGATGGCCGCCTGCTGGAAGGCGGAGGAGTGGGCCAGCCGGTTGGATGCAGGCTCCGGGATGCCCAGGCGCAGGGAGAAGCTGCCCCCGTGGGCCTGGTCCCCGCTGATGGCCGCGGGGTAGGGGGTGGAGCCGTAGCCCCAGCCGCCGCTCCCCTCGAAGTTGCCGTTGGCCAGGAGCTCCACGCACTCCGTGGGCACGGGCGTGGGGGTCACCGTGGCCGATGGGGTGGCCGTGGCCGTGAAGGTGGGAACCGGCGTGCCGCTTCCCTGCTGCACCCCGGCCAGCTCCGCGAGGGTGGCCAGGGCCGTGCGGGCGTAGCGCGCCACGTAGTCCAGGTCCACCCGCTCCAGCCGGTCGCCACTGGTGTGGTACCAGGGGTTGCGGTCTCGGGGGATGGCGTCGTCGAAAAAGTTCTCGATGGCCAGGAAGGCCGGGTAGCCGTTGTCCCAGAAGGGGGAGTGGTCGGAGAAGCGGCTGGCCGTGCTGCTCTTGCGCTCCAGGGAGAGCCCCTGGCCGTAGCGCTGGTTGGCGTCGATGAAGGCCGTGCCCAGGGCGTTGGAGCCGCTCCCCGTGCCCGTGTGGAGCTCCACCACCCGGTCCCCGTCGCCGTCCCAGCCGATCATGTCCAGGTCGATGTAGCCCTGGATCTGCTCCCCAGCAGCCTTCAGCGCGGCCGCGTAGCGCTTGCTGCCCCACTGGCCCTGCTCCTCCCCGGTGAAGTGGACGAAGCGGATGGTGTCCGCCGGCTGGTGGGCCCGCAGGATCTCCGCGATGAGCAGGGTGGCCGCGGTGCCGGTGGCGTTGTCGTCCGCGCCAGGGGCCAGGCTGTAGGGCACGTCCGAGATGTCGTCCAGGTGACCGCCGATGACCCAGATCCGCTCGGGGTGCTGGGTGCCCGGCAGCTCCGCGATGACGTTGCGGCCGCTGTAGTTGCCGTAGGTCCAGTTGAAGTAGGAGACGGCCATGCCTCGGTTCGCGTAGTACTGGTAGACGAAACGCTCCGCGTCCCGCACCCGGGTGGAGAAGGTGTAGCGGGTGTTCAGGGTCACCTGGGAGCCGTCCAGCTCCACCGGCGTCTCCCCGCTGATCTGGCGGATGAGGGCCTCCAGGTCCGCCTGGGTCAGCTGGGGCAGCAGGGAGGCCACGAAGGGATCCGGCTCCTGGGCGGGGGTGCCCCCGGCCTCCTGGACGGCCAGCCCGGACTCCTCCAGGGCCAGGGTGTGGGGGGTGAGGAGGGAAACAGGGATGCCCTGGGACGGCAGCACCTCCACGAAGGCCCGCTCCTGGGACCGCTCCACCCGCACCAGGAGCAGCTGTTCGTCCTGGTGCAGCACCTTGCCCAGGGCTAGGCTGGCCTCCAGAGCTCCCGGCGCCTGGGCGTCCACCAGGTAGTAGGCCTCCTGGCCGCTGGGCCGATCCAGGAGCGGGCTGGGGATGTCCTGGGCCGTCAGCCAGGCCAGGGCCGGCGCGTCCACGCTGGCGATGAAGCGGTCGCCATCCCCCAGGCGGGCGTGGAGGCGCAGGCCAGCGGGCAGCTTGGTCAAGGTTTCAGGGGCCAAGGTGAGCAGGCGCAGCTCCGGCCCGAAGACAGGCTCCGGGGCGGGGAACTGGGCGCCCAGACGGGTGTTCGCTTGCCAGCCGGTGAGCAGTGTGGTCAGGAAGAGGAGGGCAGAGGCGATCCGCAGGAGGGGTAGGCGAAAGCGGGCTTTCGGCATGGGGAACTCCGTTCACGGGGGGGCCGCTTCCCGCGGCGGGGACGAGATCCCGCCGGTTCAGAACTGGGCCACGGTTTCTGGATCGCTGCTGGATTGGGTGGGGCTGGCCGGTTGACGGCGAGCCTGAGGCGAGATGTTCGACGGCTCGGGTGGGGCAGGGGCAGTGCGCTCCTCCTGGGCCAGGGTCAGGGCCCGGCGGAAGCGTTCCGGCCAGTCCGGCGGCACCTGGGAGCGCCAGTCCTGGGCTGCCGCCTCCACAAACTGGCCGAAGAGGTCCACGCTGTACTGATCCGTCTTGGCCAGCTCCTCCGGGTGCCACTGGACCCCCACCACGAAGGGCAGGGCGGGGATCTCCACGGCCTCGGGCAGGCCGTCCGGTGCAGTGGCCACCACCCGCAGGCATTGGCCCAGCCGCTTGATCCCCTGGTGGTGCATGGAGTTGATCTCGTGGACCGCGCCCAGAGCCCGGGCCAGCTTGCTGTCCGGCTCGATGCGCACCGGGTGGCTGATGCGGAAGCGCTCGAACTTGGGCGGATAGTAGTCGTGCTTCTCCAGGTCCGGCCGCTGGCTGATCAGGTCCTGGTAGAGGCTGCCCCCGCAGGCCACGTTGAGCATCTGCACCCCCCGGCAGACCCCCAGGATGGGCATGCCGGCCTCCAGGGCCCAGCGGGTGAGGAGCAGCTCGGTCCGGTCCCGCTCCTTGTCCACAGGCCCCAGCTGAGGATGCCGCTCCTCGCCGTAGTTGGCCGGGTCGATGTCCTCGCCCCCGGGCAGGAAGAGGCCGTCCAGCCGCTGGAAGATGCCCCGCAAGGTCTGCTCGCTCATGTTCAAGGGGATCATCACCGGCAGCGCGCCCCGTTTCTCCAGCTCCCGAATGTAGGTCTGGTTCATGATGTACATGGGCAGGCCGAAGAAGCGCTGGGAGCGTTCCCGGCCCATGGGCACGCCGATGAGGGGCCGCTCCAGGGGCTCCGCGCCGTCACCGCTCTGGACCAACAGCCGCTGGTTGCGAAGATCTCTGTCCATGGGGGAGTCCTTGTCCCGGATGGTTGCCGGTGGATGGGCCCTGTCCCGGCCCCTGGAACGGGGCTGACAGGGTGTTGAAATTATAGCCGGGAGCCCTGGCCCTGGCAAGATGGCGTGCAGGTCTCCGCGGTTTCCGGGCCTGTTTTGACAGCCCGTAGCCCTCATGTTAGCATCACCCAGCGGTGAAGTCTGTGGGGTCTCTCACGGGATCTCAGGGCTTGAATCCGGCGCCAAGATCCGGCCCCGTCCAGCCCAGATCCTGGCTGGCCCAGACCTGTTGGGCTCAGACCGGTTGGGCTCAGATGTCATCACCGCCAGCAAAGCCGAGGTCCGCCCTCTGTGACCGTTCACCCGCTGCCCTCATCCCGCCCAGCCGAATCGTCCCTGGCCCAGGAACGCGTCGTCACCTGGGCCGGACGCCTGCTCCTGGCTCTGTTCCTGGCCCTCTACCTGGCCACCCTGGACACCGGGCTCCAGCCCTACGAGCTGGAGGGGGGCGACCTCATCACCCACCAGTACGCCCAGGTCCAGGCCCGGCCCAGCAACGCGCCGGGCTATCCTCTCTACACCATGGGGGGATGGCTCTGGTTCCACGGCATCCGAGGGCTGCTGGGCCTGCTGGGGGACCCCCTGCCCAACCCCATCCCCATCCTGAGCAGCTACAGCACCCTCTGGGCCCTGCTGGCCCTGGGGCTTCTCTACCGCCTCCTCTGCCGCTTGACCCGCTCCCAGGAGTGGCCGGCCGGGAACTGGCCCCTGGCCGGGCTCCTCACCGCCTTCTACGGCCTCACCTACTTTTTCTGGTACTACGCCATCACCACGGAGCAATACAGCAGCGCGGTGGCCCAGACCCTGGCCATCCTCTACGTCTACCTGGGCTGGCGGGAGGTCGCGGCCCAGGAGCCACGCCGGGCCACCCGGCTCCTCTTCCTGCTGGCCTTCCTGGCTGGCCTCTCCCTGGCCCACATGGTGACCGTGGCCCTCCTGGTCCCGCCCCTGGTGGCGGTGATCCTCTGGGAGCGGCCGGAGCTCCTGCGGCGTCCTCGCGCCGTGCTGGGGGCCATCCTCTGGGCCGGGCTGCCCCTGCTCAGCTACGCCTACGTCTACCTGCGGGGGGCCAGCCACCCAGAGTGGTGGGGAAACGGGTCCTGGACCACGCCCCAGGAGTGGTTCTGGAGCTTCCTCCTCACTCGCCAGGGGCAGGAGGAGCTGAGCTGGGGCCTGGAGGCCGGGCGTCCCCTCTTCACCGACATCTTCCCGGCCCTCATCGCCCAGGAGCTGAGCCTGCCCCTACTGCTCCTGGGGCTGATCGGCATCGCCCTCCTGGGGAAGCGGCTGGCCGTCCTCCTCTACACCACCCTGCTCCTCTACTTCCTGTTCTGCTGGGTGGATCGCTTCGGCAACTGGTTCCAGGTGATCATGCCCGCCTACCCTCTGGTCCTCCTGGGCGTGGCGCCGCTGGTCCAGGGGATCCAGGGCTGGCTGAAGCGCCGGGGACGCCCTGGCCTGGGCTGGATCCCCCTGGCCCTGCTCCTCCTGGCGGTGGCCTGGCGCTGGGACGCCTCCTGGCCCCGGACGGACAGCCGGGACCGGCCGGAGGACACGGCCCTCGTTCGCCCGGCCCTGCTCCTGGACCAGCCCCTGCCTCTGGGGGCCGGCCTCTTCGCGGAGGCCCAGGATGCCCGAGGGCTGGACTACCTGATCCAGATCTGGGGCATCCGCCCGGACCTGGCGGTGGTGAGCAGCCGAGGAGCCGCGGACTACCTGGCCCAGGGACGGCCGCTCCTGGCCACCTGGCAGGCCACGCCCCTGCTCCAGGCCGAGCTGCCGGAGGCCACCCTGCCCCTGGCCGAGACGCCGGACTGGGTGCATCTCTTCCCGGATCGGGGAGGGGGCGCGCCGGCCCATCCCGAGCACGAGCCAGCCCGCTACCTGGGCCAGGCCGTGGGGGACGGCATCCTCCTGGCCGGGTACGCGGCCCGACCGGGCCCTCGGGGCGAGCCGGTGGTCCAGGAGCCGCCCCCGGCCACGGACATCCTCCTCTACTGGCAGGTGGCTCCAGACACCCCGCCCCAGGATTGGGCCATCAGCGTGCGGCCCCTGCAGGGCGGCGCTCCGGTCACCGGCCCGGACGGCGACCCCCTCCAGCAGGACAGCCCGGGCCCGGTCCACGGGCTGCTACCCTTCAGCCGCCTGCCCGGCCAGGGCATCGTCTCCGACGCCTACCGCCTGTCCGTCTCCCCCGGGGAGGTGGACGGGCTTCGGATCATCCTCTACCGGGCCACGGACCAGGGCTTCGTCAACTTGACCGAGCTCACCCTGCCCCTCTCCTGGTAACGAGCCCATCCCCAATGCGAAGAAGCCCCCATGGAGGGAGCTTCTTGCCTGCTTTCTCGGATGGCTGGGAGCGCCGGCCTAGGCCTCTGCGGCCTCGGGCTCGCCGGCCTCTTCCTCTTGCTGGGCCGCTGCTTCCGCGGCTGCGGCCTCGGCAGCTGCTGCCTTCTCGGCCTCTGCGGCTTCCCTGGCCGCTTCCGCCTCTGCCGCGGCTTTGGCCTCGGCTTCCGCCTGCCGCTTCTCCGCATCCTCCCAGCTCTCGCCTTCCCGGACCACGGCCACGTCAAAGGTGGCGGTCACGTCGGGCATGAGCCGGATGGTGATGGGGAAGATGCCCAGCTCTCGGATGGGCTGGGGCAGTTGGAGCTTGCGCCGGTCGATCTCGAAGCCCACCTTCTCGCTCAGCTGCTCCGCGATGTCGCCGGAGGTGATGGAGCCGTAGAGCCGGTCGTTCTCCCCGGCCTTCACCTGGAAGAGGAGCCGCTGGCCGTTGATGAGCGTGGCCTGGGCCTCGGCATTGGCCTTCTCCTGGGCCCGGCGGCGGTTGGCGGCCTGGCGGATCTGCTCGGCCTGCTTCAGCGCGCCCTTGGTGGCCAGGATGGCCATGCCCCGGGGCAGCAGGTAGTTGCGGGCGTAGCCGCCAGCCACGGTGTAGACTTCACCGGCCTGGCCCAGCTCGGGCACATCTTGGACCAAAAGGATCTTTACTCGCGCCATGAGGACGTTGTCCTTCCCTAGTTCGTGTCTAGCGTCTATCCTGAAAAAACCTGGTGTTCGGTGCCTAACGTTGCTATTCTATCGATTTCCCCTGCATTTGCCAAATTTCCGTGCCCTTCTCCGGCCACTGCTTTGATGGGCCTCGCCCCTGGGGTACAATGGCGGCAGGGAAATCCCAGCAGTTTTTCGGCAATCAGGAGCATCTCACAGACGGGACTTTGCACAAAGGAGGGCATGCCATGGTGGAGATCGCCATCATGATCGAAGGGCAGATGGGCCTCAACTGGCCCCGCTGGAAGCGGATCGTCCGGGCTGTGGAGGAGCTGGGCTTCGTGGGCCTCTACCGCTCGGACCACTACACCAACCCCAACCCGCCGGACCAGGACTCGCTGGAGCTCTGGGTCTCCCTGACCTGGCTGGCGGACAACACCGACCGCATCGAGTTCGGCCCCCTGGTGACGCCCGTCTCCTTCCGCCACCCCACCATGACCGCCCGCATGGCCAGCGCAGTGGACGACCTCTCCGGCGGGCGGCTGACCCTGGGCATGGGCGCCGGCTGGCAGGAGCGAGAGCACCACAACTACGGCTGGGACCTCCTGCCCGTGCCCCAGCGTTTCCAGCGATTCCAGGAGGGGCTGGAGGTGGTCACCCGGCTCCTGCGCAGCGACGAGCCGGTGGAGTTCCAGGGCGCCTACTACCGGCTCCACGACGCCATCCTCCTGCCCCGGCCGGCCCGGCCCGGGGGACCGCCCATCCTCATCGGCGGCAACGGCGTCAAGCGCACCCTGCCCCTGGCCGCCCGCTACGCAGCGGAATGGAACGGGGTCTACCTGACGCCCGAGCAGTTCGCGGAGCGCAGCGCCCTCCTGGATCGGCTGCTGGTGGAGGTGGGACGCCGGCCCGAGGAGGTGCGTCGCTCCCTCATGACCGGGCTGGTCTTCGGCCCGGACCAGGCGGCCGTCCAGGCCAAGCTCCGGGGACGGGATCCCCAGCAGCTGCGGGAGCGGGGCGTGATCATCGGCACCGGGCCAGAGGTGGCTGCGGCCATCCGACGCCTGGGCGAGGTGGGGGTGCAGAGGGTCATGCTCCAGTGGCTGGATCTGGACGACCTGGACGGGTTGGCGGCCCTGGCCGAAGCCGTGCTGCCCGGGTGAACCGGTCCCGGCCTGGGGGCGGCTCCCCTCGAGGGTCCGGCACTTCCTTCTTCTCTCCCAGGGCGTGGTAAAATAGGGGTGCAGGGCAGCGTCGCCCTGCCGGGGACGGCTCCTGTCCGTTCCTCGAACACTGGAACCGGGCCGTTCGCGGCCCATCACGAAACGAGATTTGGAAACCACCATGCAAATCGGCATCATCGGTCTGCCCAACAGCGGCAAGACCACCATCTTCAACGCCCT
>WGCB01000092.1 GCA_015494005.1 Caldilineaceae bacterium | reverse complement strand
TTGGCAGCCCAGCAACCATCCGTTTTTCGAGAACCCATCCAATTTCAACCTTTTTCAAACCCTTTTCAGTCAGACCCTTTTCAGGAGGAAAAAAACGTGAGCAAGAAAGTGCGTGTGGCCATCATCGGCGTGGGCAACTGCGCCAGCAGCCTGGTCCAGGGCGTGGAGTACTACCGCCATGCGGATCCGGACGCCCCTGTGCCCGGACTGATGCACGTGGACCTGGGCGGCTACCATGTGGGGGACATCGAGTTCAGCGCTGCCTTCGACGTGGACGCGGAGAAGGTGGGCCAGGACCTGAGCCAGGCCATCTTCGCCAGCCAGAACAACACGGTGAAGTTCAGCGACGTGCCCCACCTGGGCGTGGAGGTGCAGCGAGGCGTCACCCTGGACGGCCTGGGCAAGTACCTCTCCCAGACCATCCGGGAGTCCGATGCGGTGCCGGTGAACGTGGCCCAGATCCTGCGGGAGACGGGCACGGACGTGGTGATCAACTACCTGCCGGTGGGCAGCGAGGAGGCCACCCGCTTCTACGTGGAGCAGGCCTTGGAGGCCGGCTGTGGCTTCGTGAACTGCATCCCCGTCTTCATCGCCCGGGAGGAGGCCTGGCGGCAGCGCTTCCAGGAGGCGGGCCTGCCCATCATCGGGGACGACATCAAGAGCCAGGTGGGGGCCACCATCACCCACCGGGTGCTGAGCCGCCTCTTCGAGGACCGGGGCGTCCGGGTGGAGCGGACCTATCAGCTCAACTTCGGCGGCAACACGGACTTCCTGAACATGCTGGAGCGGGAGCGGCTGGAGAGCAAGAAGATCAGCAAGACCCAGGCCGTGACCAGCCAGCTTGAGCGGGAGCTGAGCGATCGGGACGTGCACGTAGGACCCAGCGACTATGTCCCCTGGCTGGAGGACCGCAAGTGGTGCCACATCCGCATCGAAGGCACCACCTTCGGGGACGTGCCCCTGAACCTGGAGTTGAAACTGGAGGTCTGGGACAGCCCCAACAGCGCCGGCGTGGTCATCGACGCGGTGCGCTGCGCCAAGCTGGCCCTGGACCGGGGCGTGGCCGGGGCCCTCTACGCGCCCAGCAGCTACTTCATGAAGAGCCCGCCGGAGCAGTACACGGACGACGTGGCCCGACGCAAGGTGGAGGCCTTCATCGCCGGCGCGGAGAACCAGACGGCTCCCGATGGGGCTGCGCCAGCCCTGTCCCCAGAGCGGACGCCCGCCCTGGCCTGATCCGGGAAGGCTGTGCAATCGACAGAGGAAATCGAGGCCCGGCGCGAGGGTGCGTCGGGCCTTTCCGCGTTCAGGAAAGGCCACCGCTCTGGACATCGAACAGCTCAGGACATCGAACAAACGTGCGTTTGGGGGTTGACACCGCACAGATGTTCTTGTATACTTGGGATAAATTTGGGAAACAAACGTTCTGAATTTGGGATATCCCAACCGTCACAGCCCGCTCCCAGGCATCCAATCCCTACGCACCCATACGCATCCAAGAGGAAGGCCACCGTGAACATGAAACTCTCCGAACGCCAGGTCAAGATCCTGCAATTCATCGCCGAGTTTATCGACCGACACAACTACCCGCCCACCATCCGGGAGATCGGCAAGGCCGTGGGCATCTCCAGCACGTCGGTGGTGAAATACAACCTGACCAAGCTGGAGAACGAGGGCTTCATCACCCGGGAAAAAGAGGTGAGCCGGGGCCTGAGCCTGAACTGGGATCTGCTGGAGGAGCGAGGGCTGGTCTCGGGGGCCGGCCGCAACGGCGCCAGCCGGGAGCCGGGCCACGCCTTCGAGTTCATCCGCATCCCCATCCTGGGCCCCATCGCCGCCGGTGAGCCCATCCAGGTGAGCCCGGCAGAGGAGTGGAACGCGGAGGAGTGGATCGAGTTGACCCAGGTCCTGGTGCCCAACACGGACAAGCTCTTCGCCCTGCGGGTCAAGGGGGACTCCATGATCGACGCCGGTGTCCTAGACGGCGACATTGTAGTGCTGCGTCACCAGGAGACAGCCGAGGTGGGTGAGATGGTGGCCGCCTGGATCGAGGGGGACGAGGAGACGACCCTCAAGCGCTTCCGGCCCCAGGGGAACACGGTGGTCCTGGAGCCGGCCAACCCGGACTACAACCCCATCGTGCGCCCCGCGGACAAGGTGCGCATCAACGGCAAGGTGGTGGCGGTGATCCGCCGGATGCAGTGACGGCCTGCAGCAGCAACTGGGAGCACGCGAAAGGCGTCGACGGCTCGTGTACCGTCGACGCCTTTTTGCATTGGAGTTGGCGTTGCATCCAGGGCCAGGAGCCAGCATCGGGTCAGGCCCGGACCTCCAGCCGCTCCTGGGTCACCTCCTCCAGGAAGGCCTCGTCCACCTGGGCGCCGCTGCCCGGGCCTTCCGGCACGGTCAGGGTGCTGTCCGGGTTCAGGGTGAAGGGATTGAGGACGATGTCCCGGTGGAAGTAGCGATCGTTGGCGCTGATGTCCCCGGGCAACTTGAAGTTGGGCAGGCTGGCCAGGCCCACGTTGATGGCCCGACCGATGCCCGTCTCCAACATGCCCCCGCACCAGACTGGCACGTCCGCGGCCTGGGCCCGGTCGTGGATCTCCCGAGCGTCGGCCAGCCCCCCCACTCGGCTGGGTTTGATGTTGATCACCCCGCAGGCCTCCATCTCCAGGGCCCAGCGGGCATGGTCCGGGGAGACGATGCTCTCGTCCAGGCAGATGGGCGTGCGCAGCTTCCGCTGCAGCTTGGCGTGGTCGAAGATGTCGTCGTGGGCCAGAGGCTGCTCGATGAGGAGCGGGTCGAAGGCGTCCAGCTGAGCCAGGTGGTCCGCGTCGTCCAGGGTGTAGATGCTGTTGGCGTCCACCTGGAGGAGCAGGTCCGGCCAGCGCTCCCGCACCGCAGCCGTGGGCTCCAGGTCCCAGCCTGGCTTGATCTTGAGCTTGATCCGCCGGTAGCCGTCCTCCAGGTAGTGGGCCACCACGTCCAGCAGCGCGGGAATGTCCTTCTGGATGCCCACGCTCACCCCCACGGGCACCCGCTCCCGGGTCCCGCCCAGCATCTCCTTCAGGCTGCGTCCCTGCATGTGACCGAAGAGGTCCCAGAC
>WGCB01000091.1 GCA_015494005.1 Caldilineaceae bacterium | reverse complement strand
GTCGTTGTTCACCGCGCTGAGGATGGCCAGGTGCATGGGCAGGAGAGCGGCGAAGGCCATGGCTCCCAGGCCGATGCGGGGCTGGTCTGGGAAGAGGATGCGGGCGATGGCGGCGATGAGGAGCACCACGCCCCCGCCCAGGAACACGCTGAGGAGGCGCAGGGCCAGCAGGCTGCCGTCCGTGAGCCAGAAGATGGGTGTGGCCAGCAGGTAGTAGAGGGGTGGCTGGTGGAACTCGTAACGGACGGGCTCGATGGGGAGCTGAGGCGGGAACTTCTCCCGCTTCAGCAGCTCCAGGTAGGCGGGATCGTAGTCCCCAGGCTGGAGGACGGGCAGCCCCTTCCCCTGGGCCAGGTGGGCGATGTAGTTGTAGTGGGCGGGCTCGTCTGGGTTCTGCCAGGCCGGGGTCGTGATCGCGAAGAGGGTGGCCAGGGCGAAGTACAGCGTGAGGAGCAAGGAGTAGAGGGCCGTCTCGCGCCTGGACAGTCTACCCATTCTCCTTGCTCCTTGTCGTCGCGCCCGATCCGGCTGTGGGCCAGGGGACAACGGACGCTACTCGCCGCCGGCTGGTTGGCCCAGCTCCTTGGCCAGCACCTCCTCCGGATCCAGCTTCTGGAAGAGGGGCGCGGGCTTCTGCAGGGCCTGGCCTGGGGTGAGGGTGGTGGCCTCCCAGCGGCCGGTGGCCGGGCTGTGATCGTAGCGCAGGACCAGGTGCTTGCCCCGAGCGTCCTCCACCTCCTGGGTGTACTGGCGGCCGAAAAGGGGCTCGCTGTAGCCCAGGATGGCGTGGAGCTGTTCGCTGCTGTGGGGCAGGATGGGGGCCCAAATCAGCTTCAGCCAGTCGATGGCCTGCAGGGCCACGTAGATGGCGGTGGCCGCGGCCTGGGGATCCGTCTTGATGCTGTGCCAGGGGGCCTTCTCGTTCAGGTACTGGTTCACCCGCTGGCTCAGCCGTCGAGCCTCGGTCAGACCGGCCTTCAGCTTCACCGCCTGGAAGAGGTCGCCCACGCTCTGGAAGCCCTGGCGGATCTCGGCCAGCAGGGCCTGGTCCGTCTCGTCCAGGGGACCCGGGGTGGGCACGGCCCCGTCGAAGCGCTTGTAGGCGAAGCCCACCACCCGGTTGACCAGGTTGCCCCAGTTGGCCACCAGCTCGTTGTTCACCCGGTCCACGAACTCCTGCCAGGTGAACTCCACGTCCGAGGTCTCCGGCGCCAGGGCGGTGAGCACGTAGCGCCAGGCGTCGGCCTGGTAGTCCCGGAGCACCGTGTTGAAGCCGATGACCCGTCCCCGGCTGGTGCTGAACTGCTCCCCACCGAAGTTGAGGTATTCATTGGCTGGCACGTCGTAGGGCAGGTGCAGCCCGCCGTAGGCGATGATCATCCCAGGCCAGATGATGGCGTGGAAGACGATGTTGTCCTTGCCGATGAAGTAGTAGCTGCGCACGTCCGGGTTCACGTCCACTTCCCACCACTCCCGCCAGGCCTCGGGCTGCCCTTTCAGCTGAGCCCACTCCTTGGGCGCGCTGTAGTAGCCGATGACCGCGTCGTACCAGACGTAGATGCGCTTGTTCTCGTACCCCTCCAGGGGGATGGTGATGCCCCACTCAATGTCCCGGGTGATGGGCCGGCCCCGGAGCTCCCGCCGCTCCAGCTGGCTCTTGGCAAAGTTGAGGACATGGGGCCGCCAGTGCTCCTTGTCCTGGTTGATCCACTCCAGCAGAGGCTCGTTGAGTTTGCCCAGGTCGAAGAAGAAGTGCTCCGTCTCCCGCACCTCCAGCTGGGTGGCGCCCGTGAGCTTGGAGCGGGGGTTGATCAGCTCCAGGGTGTCGTAGATGCGGCCGCAGTTGTCGCACTGATCCCCTCGGGCGTCGGGATAGCCGCAGTAGGGGCAGGTCCCCTCCACGTAGCGGTCGGGCAGGAAGCGCTTGGCCACCGGGTCGTAGAGCTGCTTCTGCACCGCCTTGTAGATGTAGCCCTTCTCCAGGTGGCGCAGGAACATCTCGTGGGTGGTGTCCCAGTGGTTCTGGGTGTCCGTGTGGGTGAAGAGGTCGAAGGTGAGGCCCATCTTCAGGCAGCCCTCCACGAACATGGGGTGGTACCGCTCCACCACCTGGGCCGGTGTGATGCCCTCGGCCTCGGCCTTCAGGGTCACCGGGGTGCCGTGGGTGTCCGAGCCGCTGACCATGAGCACCCGGTTGCCCTTCATGCGCTGGAATCGGGCGAAGATGTCCGATGGCAGGTAGGCGCCGGCCACCTGTCCGATGTGTTTTTCTCCGTTGGCGTAGGGCCAGGCCACGCCTACCAGGATCATCTCAGGCTGCTTGCTCATGGGGTGTCGTCCTTTGGGATTCCGTTCCTCGGTTACTCACCCGCCCACTTGCCCAGCAGGGTGACCAGCCCATACAGCAGCAGGAAGAAGAGCAGGCCGCCGGTCATGCAGAGCAGGGCCAGGATCGCGCCTCCCCGGCCGTAGAAGAGCCAGATGAGGCCGCCTCCCACCACGTAGAGGAGGATGAAAAATCCGATCACCAGCCGGGCTTCGGTGCTGCGGATGAATCGGTCCATTGACCCGGTATTATAGCCGCTCCGGAGAGGGAAAAGCAAAAGCCCGCTGGCCGTGCAGGCTGGTCATGGGCCGGGAGAGGTGATATAATGCGCCAACCGGAACGCACACCCGACCAGCCTCGTATCCCCCTCTTTTTCAGCCATGGAATTCCACCTCTATCAGTGGGTTGTGGACGGCGAAGCCCTGATCCGCCAGGTGCAGCAGCTGCGCTCGCCCTGGCTGGACGCCTACTTCCGTTTCGCCACCTTCCTGGGCAACGAGGAGTTCTTCCTCCTCTTCATGCCCCTGCTCTACTGGAGCATCCACAAGGCGTTTGGCCGCCAGCTGGCCTATCTCCTCATGCTGTCGACCTACCTGAACACCTTCGTGAAGGGGCTCTTTCGCCTGCCCCGGCCACCCCAGGAGCTGCGCTTGGTGGCCCAGGACGGCTACGGCCTGCCCAGCGGACACGCCATGAACGCGGTGACGGTCTGGGGCTACACCGCCTATTGTTGGCGGCAGTGGGGAGGGGCGCGCTGGCTCCTGGCCGGGCTGCTGGCCCTCTCCATCGGGCTCAGTCGGATCTACCTGGGCGTCCACTACCCCGCGGACGTGCTGACCGGCTGGCTCCTGGGATTGCTCCTGCTCCTGGCCTGGCTCCGGGCTGAGCCTGGCCTGGCCGCCTGGGCGTCCCGGCGGACGGCGGGCCAGGTCCTGGCTTTCTCCCTGCTCCTGGCCCTGGCCATGCTCTTCCTCCACCCCGGGGACGCGGACGGCTACCCCTCTCGCTCCGCCGGAACCATCGCCGGGACCCTGCTCGGGCTCAACGTGGGCTTCTTCTACGAGCCTCGCCGGGTGGGCTTCCAGGTGGCGGGGAGCTGGATCCAGCGGCTGGGCCGGCTCCTGGTGGGCGGCGCAGTGACCTTGGTCTTCTACCTGGGCCTGCGCATCCTCTTCGGTCTGCTGCCCGTGGATCCGGTGACTGGGGCCCTGCTGCGCCTGGTCCGCTATGCCTTCACCGGCTGTGCGGTGGCCTGGTGGGGGCCTGCCGCCTTCGTGCGCCTGGGCTTGGCGGAAGGCAAGCAGCGGCCCGTCATGGAACTGGCGCCATGAAAGCCTTCCGCGCC
The DNA here is from genome assembly GCA_015494005.1 of Caldilineaceae bacterium. GTDB lineage: Bacteria > Chloroflexota > Anaerolineae > Caldilineales > Caldilineaceae > S144-5. The sequence goes on along the minus strand of WGCB01000091.1, from coordinate 104 downwards.
ATCTGGCTGGCCATCCGGCTGGTCTACGAGGACCTGCTCCTCTACGTGGTCCTGAGCGTGCTCTGGTGGCTGGGCGCCGCGCCCCTGCTCTTTGCGGGCTACTC
>WGCB01000090.1 GCA_015494005.1 Caldilineaceae bacterium | reverse complement strand
TGGCCACCCTGCGTCGGCTGAACAACCTGGGCGACGTGGATTTCGTCTGGTCCGGCCAGCGGCTGACAGTGCCCCTGGCGGACGGGAGCGGGGCGACCGGCGACCCGGCCCCCGCCGCCCAGGAGGAGGTGAGCGTCTACGTGGTCCAGCCGGGGGACACCCTCTCGGGTGTGGCTGTGGCCTTCCAGACCAGCCTGGCTCATCTGGTGGAGCTGAACGGCATCTACCCAGGGCAACAGCTCCTGGTGGGCCAGGAGCTGCGGGTGCCGGTGCGGGGATCCGGGAGCCCAGCGCCGGCCCAGGAGGCTGCTTCCGTGGAGCTGCCCGTGAACCACGTGGTCCAGCCTGGGGAGCATCTGGGCGTCATCGCGGAGCGCTACGGCACCACGCCCCGGGCCATCATCCAGGCCAACAACCTGGCCAATCCCAGCATCATCACCCCGGGCCAGACCTTGATCGTCCCGCCCCCTAGCCTGGCCGAGCGGGTGGGTATGCAGTCGAACCAGCAGGCGAGCCAGACGGCCCAGGGCTACCATGTCCACAGCGAGTTCCCCACCACCACGGAGAAATGGATCGACGTGGACCTGAGCGAGCAGCGGGTGGTGGCCTACGAAGGAACCCGGCCGGTGCGCTCCTTCATCGTCTCCACGGGGCTGCCCGGCACGCCCACGGTGACGGGCACCTTCCGCATCTGGGCCAAGACGCCTCTCCAGGACATGTACGGGGGCAACCGGGCAGCCGGGGACTACTATTACCTGGAGGATGTGCCCTGGGTGCAGTACTTCTACGAGGACTATGCCTTCCACGGCACGTACTGGCACAACAACTTTGGCCGTCCCATGAGCCGGGGCTGCGTGAACATGACCATCGAGGATGCCAAATGGCTCTTCGACTGGGCCAGCCCGGCCATGGATCGCGGCGGCTGGCTCTTCAGCGACGCGGACAATCCGGGCACGCTGGTTCTGGTGCACCAGTAGCCGTTGTGCGGACGTCCAGCCCGTCAGTGACGCAGTCGCACTTGTGGTCGCAGTTGCATTCATGGTGATGAGTTCGGTGAGGAGAGGGTGAGTTCATGCAAGGCACACACACCTTGGGCAGCGAGGGCTCCCAGGAAAAAGCCACACGCGGCGAAGGCTTCCCGGCCAGCTACTGGCAGGGGTTGATGATCGTCACCCTGCTGCTGGGCCTGGCCTGGATCAACCTGAGCCGGGTTCCGGTGGACGCCTCCCTGCTGGATCAGAGCATCCAGGCCCCCAAGCCCGGTTTCCTGGCCCCGGACTTCACCCTGACCTCCACGGACGGGGAGACGTTCACCCTGTCCGAGCTGCGGGGCACCCCGGTGATCCTGAACTTCTGGGCCACCTGGTGCCCGCCCTGCCGGGCCGAGATGCCCGCCTTCGAGGAGGTGTGGCAGCGCTACGGCCAAGGGGATGTGCTGGTCCTGGGGGTGAACCAGGGCGAGAACTCCCGGGCCGTGGTGGGCTTCGCCCGTGAGTACATCCGCACTTCCTTCCCCCTCCTCCTGGACCAGCGCACCGAGGTGGGAGCCATCTACGGCGTCCGGGCCCTGCCCACCACCGTCTTCGTGGACCGGCAGGGGCGGATCCAGGACATCAAGGTGGGCGGTCCCCTGGATCTGGCCACCATCTTGGACGGCGTGCGCAAGGCCTCCAAGGAGTGAATCTGGGAGTGGAACGAAGGAGATGAGCCCATGATGCCTGTACTGCAGTTCTTCGGCTTGACCCTGCCGGTAGCGCCTCTCTTCGCCCTGCTGGCCTTCTACCTGGGCAGCGAACTGGGCAGCCGGGCCATCGGTTGGCTGGCTCCCAAGGAGCGGCGAGAGGAGGAGGCCGCCGCCTTCAACAACGCGGTCTTCTTCGCCCTGGTGGCCAGCCTGGTGGCGGCTCGCCTGATCTACGCCTCCCGCTACCTTCGCCTCTACCTGGACGATCCCGGGCTGCTCATCTCCCTGCGGCCGGGCACCCTGGCCCTGGGACCGGGCGCAGTGGTCGGGGCGGGCGTGGGGCTCCTCTATCTGTACCGAAAGCGGGTGCCGGTGGGCCGGGTGGCGGACGCGGCGGCCTACGGGCTGGCCGGCGGACTGGCCCTCTTCAACGTGGGGCGCTTCCTCAGCGGGGACGCCTATGGGACCCTTTCCTACGTGCCCTGGGCCGTGCGGATGTGGGGCCTGCCCCGGCACCCTGTCCAGCTCTACACGGCCCTGGCCCTGGTGGCGATCCTGGTCCTGCTCTGGCGCTACCGGCACGGGGCCCTGTCCGGGGAGCTCTTCTGGCGTTTCGTCATGCTCTACGGCTTCAGCGAGCTTTTCCTGGATGCGTTCCGGGCCAACCCGGCGACCTGGGCCCTGGGCATCCGCCCGCTCCAGGTGATGGCCCTGGCCGCGGTGCTGGTCAGCATGTACATTCTCTCCCACTACGCCCGGATGCGCAGCCAGGCTGGGGAGTCGGCTGCCGCGCTCGGCGAGGATGCCCGGCCCGCAACGGAACTGCAGCGATGACCTCCGAACGGAGTGACCTGTTGCCTACCTCCGCCTCCTTGGCTCACCGGTCCGCCCAGACAGTCCCCTGGGCGGACCGGCTGGTGGATGGGTTCCTGGCCCACTGGCTGGCCTTGCTGCTCACGGCCATGCTCATCTTCGTGGGTATCCCCTTCCTGGCGCCTCTCTTCATGGCCTGGGGCTGGACCCGAGCCGGGGAGCTGATCTACACCCTGTACATCCCCTTCTGCCACCAGCTGCCCCAGCGGAGCTGGTTCCTGTTCGGGGAGAAGTTCACCTACACCCTGGACGAGATCGCCCGGGTCTACCCGGACACGGATCCCTGGTCCCTGCGCTTCTTCTACGGCACGCCGGAGATGGGCTGGAAGGTGGCCTGGAGCGACCGCATGGTCAGCTTCTACGCCATGACGCCCGTCTTCGGCCTGATCTACGCGGGGATCCGCCGCTGGCGACCCAAACTGGCGCCCATCTCCGGCCGCCTTTTCCTCCTCGCCCTGCTCCCCCTGGCCCTGGACGGCGGCACCCACATGATCAGCGACATGATCGCTGGTATCTCCAGCGGCGGCTTCCGGGACACCAACGCCTGGCTGGCGCTCCTCACGGGCAATGCCTTTCCAGGCTTCTACGCGGGGGATCACTACGGCACCTTCAACTGGTGGATGCGCCTGCTCACCGGGCTGTTGGCCGCCTGGGGCGTGGCCTTCTACCTCTTCCCATGGCTGGACCGGCTCCTGGCCAGGGAGCGGATCCGTCACCGGGAGGCCCTGGCCCGTAGGCAGGCGACGTGACCGATCTCGGCTCCCTTCCCCAACCTTGCCAGAGCCCAGGAGAGGCCGTGAACCCATCGATGCCACACCATCTCAGCGAACCGCACAGAAACGAGGACCGCATGCGACGCATCCCTTCCCCCATCCTTTGGATCCTGCTCGTTGGGGCCATGGCTCTGCTGGCTGCCTGTGGCAACCAGTCCGAGACGGCGAATGCTGACGACACGGGAGCTCCGGCTGACACGGAGGCGGCCATCCAGGCTGCGGTCCAGGCCACTCTGACCGCAGTGGCCGGGGACTCCCAGACCAGCCGCGACCCGGAGGCTCCAACCCCGGCGGCCACGCCCACGCCGGCCCCCAGCAACCAGCAGGCCTCCGCCATCCAGCTGCCCCCGCCCATCCCTGGCTGGGAGGAGCTGGCCAAGCCCGGCGCGGAGCGGGGCGATCCCGACGCGCCGGTCCTCCTGGTGGAGTACAGCGACTTCCAGTGCCCCTGGTGCGGACGTTTCTTCACCCAGGTCATGCCCCAGCTGGAGCCGCTGATCGAGTCCGGCCAGTTGCGCTTCGTCTACAAGCATTTCCCCATCCTGGGGGACGCCTCCTTCACCACGGCCGTGGCCGCGGAGTGCGCCCTGGCCCAGGGGGATTTCTGGAGCCTGCACGACTGGCTCTTTCAGAATCAGGGGCAGTGGAAGGGCAAGTCCAACGTCCAGGAGCTGGTGCTGAACGCCGCCCAGGAGCTGGGCTACGATCGGGAGGCCATGGAGGCCTGCATGGCCGACGGCGAGGCCCTCCAGGCGGTGAACGCGGACCTGCAGGAGAGCCGCCGGTATGGCTTCCGGGGCACGCCCAGCTTCATCCTCAACGGGCGGCTGATCCCGGGCTTCCTGCCCGCGGAGCGCTTCCTGGCCTTCGTGGAGGTCTTCAAGGCCGAGGCCCTGGGCCAGCCCCTGCCCGAGGGGTACGCCCTGGCCCCCACGCCTCCACCCCTGGACCTGGACTTCGGCCCGGAGGAGTTTGCCGTGGACGGGGACCCGGACGCGCCGGTGGTCATCGTGGAGTTCAGCGACTACCAGTGCCCCTTCTGCAACCGCTTCTTCCAGGAGACCAAGCCCCAGCTGGACGAGCAGTACATCGCCACCGGGAAGGTGCGTTTCGTCTACAAGGACTTCCCCATCGACAGCATCCACGCCCAGGCCCGGGACGCGGCCCAGGCCGCGGAGTGCGCCGGGGCTCAGGGCGCCTACTGGGCCATGCACGACCGTCTCTTCGCCGGCCTGCAGGAATGGGAGAACAACGCCGCCGCGCTGGACGTCTTCCGGGGCTACGCAGCGGAGCTGGGGCTGGACACGGAGGCCTTCAACCAGTGCCTGGACCGCCAGACCTACGCGGACGAGGTGCAGGAGGATGTGGAGGAGGGACAGCGGGCCGGCGTCAGCGGCACACCCACCTTCTTCATCAACGGGCGCAAGCTGGTGGGGGCCCAACCTTTCTCCGCTTTCGCCCAGATCATCGAGGATGAGCTGAACAAATGACACCGACCGATAGCCATGAGCTCGCCGAACCGGACCTGCTGGCCCAGCTGGAGGACGCGCCGGCCTCCCCCAGCAGCGGACGCAACCTGCTGGTCTGGATCCCGGTCTTCCTGGCCCTCGTCGCCCTCCTGGGGCTGCTGGGCTGGGGCCTCTTCCGGGAGAGGACGGGCGCCAGCAGCTTCAGCACCAACGACGGCCCCGCCGCGGTGGCCGTGCTCAGCCGACCCGCTGCGGACTTCAGCGGCCGGCTCTACGAGCCCTTCCAAGGGTCCGCAGAATTTGCCCTGGCCGATCACCGGGGCAAGGTGGTGGTGATCAATTTCTGGGCCAGTTGGTGCCCGCCCTGCCGGGACGAAGCCCCGGTCCTGGAGGCCACCTGGCGCCGCTACAAGGACCAGGACGTGGTCTTCCTGGGCATCGACATCTGGGACACGGAAGCGGATGCCCGGGCCTACATGCGGGAATTCGGGATCACCTTCCCCAACCTGGAGGATCGCCGAGGGCGCATCGCAGTGGAGTACGGCGTTACCGGCATCCCAGAGACCTACTTCGTCACGCCGGATGGCATGATCAGCCGCAAGATCATCGGCGCGGTCACGGATGCCCTGCTGGTCCAGGGCATCGAAGAGGCCTGGCAGGCAGGGAAAGCGGGGCCCTGATGGAAGGCCTGCCCGAGATCGGCCTGGCCCTGGCCTTCGGCGGGGGGATCATCAGCTTCTTCTCGCCCTGCGTGGCGCCCCTGGTGCCCGGCTATCTCTCCTTCGTCTCCGGCATCTCTGTGACCCAGACCGCGGGGCCGGGCCTGGCCACGGGGCGTCGCCCAGCCAGCGCCCTGCACATGCTGGTCGTCAGCCTGATCTTCGTGCTGGGCTTCACCCTGGTCTTCGTCATGCTGGGGGCCGGCGCGGCCCTCTTCGGCGGCCTGTTGGAGGCCTACCGCCAGCCCTTGAACCGGGTCACCGGCCTGGTGATGATCGCCATCGGTCTGATCATGGCCGACGTGGTCCGCATCCCCGCCCTCAGCCAGGAGCGGCGACTCCAGCTGGACGCCCACACCCTGGGCCCCAGCGCGCCTCTCCTCCTGGGGATGACCTTCGCCTTCGGGTGGGTGCCCTGCGTGGGCCCCATCCTGGCCGGCATCCTGCTGTACGCCAGCAGCACGGCCACCGTGGGGGCGGGCATCTGGCTGCTCTTCGCCTACAGCCTGGGCCTGGGCATCCCCTTTATCCTGAGTGGGCTGGCTGCCTCCCGGGTCCTGGGGACGGCCCGGCGACTGCGCCGTTACTGGCCCTGGATCGCCCGGGCCAGCGGCCTGCTCCTGGTGGCCATGGGGCTGCTGTTCGTCACGGATCGGTTTTTCTACCTGAGCATCGCCATGCAGCGGCTCTACTACACCCTCTTCTACTGAGGGCGCTGGGCCTCCGCCGAGCGGATCGGCGGATCCGCCCTGAGCCATCTCGGCGTTTTCTAGTCTGGGAGTGTGCACATGCCTGCTACATTTGACCTGGTCAACGTGGGCGCGGGCGCCCTGCGTCTGGCCCCCATCTTCGCCCTCTACGCCATCGTGGTGGGCCCACTGGGGGATCGCCTCCACCGGCCCGCCTGGATCCTCTCGGCCCGCAACGCCCTCTACGCGGTCTGCGGCCTGCTTCTGGTGGCCAGCGGGGCCCTGCTCTACGCCTTCCTCACCAAGGACTACAGCGTCTTCTACGTCTTTCAGAACACCCGGGAGAGCCAGAGCCTGCTCTACACCTGGACTGCGTTCTGGGGCGGCAACGCGGGCAGCCTCCTCTTCTGGGCCACGGGGTTGAGCATCTTCGCCAGCATCGCGGTGACCACCAACTGGCGCAGCCAGTACCGGCTCATGCCTTATGTCATCGCCGTGCTCATGGCCATCGCCCTGTTCTTCCTCTTCCTCATGGTCTTCGTCTCCGATCCGTTCCAGCGCCTGGACTTCGTGCCCCCGGACGGCCGGGGACTGAATCCCCTCCTCCAGGACCCAGGCATGGCCATCCACCCACCCTTGCTCCTCAGCGGCTACATGAGCATGAGCATCCCCTACGCCTTCGCCATGGCCGCCCTGCTGAGCGGACGCCTGGACGCCAGCTGGATCCGGGCCACCCGCCGCTGGACCCTGACCGCCTGGGGCGTGTTGAGTCTGGGGCTGCTCTTTGGCGCCTGGTGGGCCTACCGGGTCCTGGGCTGGGGTGGCTACTGGGGCTGGGATCCGGTGGAGAATGTGGCTCTGATCCCCTGGCTGGCGGCCTCGGCCTACATCCACTCGGTGATCATCACGGAAAAGCGCCAGATGCTCAAAGTCTGGACCATGCTCCTGGTCATCCTGGCCTTCGTCCTCTCCATCTTCGGCACCTTCATCGTGCGCAGCGGGGTGATCACCTCGGTGCACAGCTTCGCGCAGTCGGCCATCGGCCCCTGGTTCTTCAGCTTCCTGGGCCTCTCCCTGATCCTGAGCCTCATCGCCCTCTTCTACCGCCTGCCCCAGCTGGGCAGCCGTCGTCGCCTGGACAGCATGCTCAGCCGGGAGAGCGGCTTCCTCTTCAACAACCTGCTCTTCCTGAGCCTGGTCTTCGCCACCATCGTGGGTGTGCTCTTCCCCATGATCAGCGAGCTGCTCAGCGGTGTGCAGATCACCGTGGGGCCGCCCTTCTACAACAAGGTGGATGGCCCCCTGCTCCTGGCCTTGATGGCCCTCATGGGGGTGGGGCCCCTCCTGCCCTGGCGGCGGCTGACCTGGAGCCAGTTCCAGCGCCGCTTCCGCTGGCCCCTGGCCGTGCTGCTGATCGTCTGGCTGATCCTGGGTGCGATCCTGCGGGATTTCTGGCCGGTGTTGGCCTTCGGGATCACAGCCTTCACCGGCGCCACCATCATCCAGGAGTTCGCCCAGGGCATCCGGGCCCGGCGCACCCTGGCCAAGGAATCCTGGTGGCTGGCCGGCCTGCGGCTCATCGGTCGGGCCCGGGGTCGCTATGGCGGCTACCTGGTCCACGCGGGGGTGGTCTTCATCGCCTTCGGCATCATCGGCAGCCAGTTCTACAACCAGGAGCGGGGCCTCAACCTCTCGCCCGGCGAATCGGCCACTGTGGGGCGCTACACCCTGGTCTACCGGGAGCTGACTCAGCGCCAGACCAGCCACGAGACGGTCATCTCGGCCCAGGTGGACGTGCTCCGGGACGGCAAGCCCTGGCGGACCATCCAGCCGGGCAAGCGCATCCTGGTGGGCTTCGAGCAGCAGCCGGTGAGCAACATCGCCATCGAGTCCACCCTGGCCGAGGATCTCTACGTGGTCCTCACCGGCTGGGAAGAGGGCACCGCCAGCTTTTTCGTCTTCATCAACCCCATGGTCCTCTGGATCTGGCTGGGTGGCCTGGTGCTGATCCTGGGCGGACTCATCGCCTGGTGGCCAGAGCGCCATCCCCAGGCGGTCCCCGTGCCGGTGGAGTCGGGGGCTCAGCCCCTCTCGCGAGGAGGCGCGCATGTCTAGATCCTCCCGATTGTCCTCCACCCACGCCAATCTCTCCTGGGGCGGCCTGGGCCTGCTGGCCGGGCTGGTCCTGGGAGTGGCGGTGATGGCCTTCTTCCTGGTGCGCAGCAACAGCGGCGGCCCCGCCTCCTCCGGGCCGGCGCTCAGCTCGGATCAGCGCATGATCCGCATCGCGGACCGGCTCCAGTGCCCCATCTGCGAGGGCCAATCCGTGGCGTTCTCCAACTCCCAGCTGGCCGCGGAGATGCGCCGCACCATCGAGGAGAAGCTCCAGGCCGGGGAGAGCGAGGAGGCCATCATCCAGTACTTCGTGGACCGCTACGGGATCATGATCCTGCGGGAGCCGCCCCGGCAGGGGCTGACCACCTGGCTCTGGCTCACGCCGGTGCTGGGGATCGGGCTGGCCATCCTGCTCCTGATCTGGCGACTGCGGCGCATGGCCACCGCCTCGGCTGCCAGCGACCCGACCGGGGCGAGCCCCGAGGAAGGCCCCCTGGATCCGGAGGAGTTCCTGGACCCGGAGGTGGAGAAACTGGTGCGTCAATACGACAAGGATCTGCTGGCATGATCACACTTTTGGTGTTGAGCGGAATCATCCTGGTGACCCTGGGCGGCGTGCTCTGGCCGGTGTGGAAAGGGTGGCGCAGGCCCTGGGCCCTGGACGCCCCTCGGGGTGAGGTGGAGATCCTGCGCCAGGAGCAGGTGACGGCCCTGGACGCCCTGCGGGACCTGGCCATGGACTACCGCATGGGCAACCTCTCCCGGGAGGACTACCGAGCCCTGGCCATCCCTCTGCAGCAGCGGGCGCGCCGGGCCCTGGAGCTGCAACAGGCCCTGGCCCTGGAGAACACGAAGCTCAAGCAGCCGGCCTTGGTGGCCCTGGATCGGCAGCTGGAGGAGGCCATCCGAGCGGCCCGCAAAGTGACCGCTCCCGTCCCGGTTCCCCCAGCGGCGCCGGTGACACCGGGAGCGGCCTCGCCGCCGGCCGCCCCGCCCCAGAGCCAAGGGTTCTGCCCTCAGTGCGGCGCGCCGGTGACCGCCAGCTTCCGCTTCTGCGCCGCCTGCGGAGCCGAGCTCCCGGAGGTCCTCCCGGCCCGAGGCCGCAACGGCGCGCCCCAGGTCGGGACCGTCCCAGCGGCGAAAAGAGCGCCCGCCACGTCCAGCCCCGAGGTGGCGTCCTCCCCGGCCGGGGAGGGGAGCGGCCGGCGCTGGCTCTGGT
>WGCB01000089.1 GCA_015494005.1 Caldilineaceae bacterium | reverse complement strand
GTGGTTTTGTACATGGACCCGCTCCTTGGAAGTCAGGAGTTGGAAGCCTGGAGTTGGCCATGGGGAGCCCAGCCAGTTCTCCAGCCCTCGATCGTTCGATCTCGACTCGTCAGTTCGCTCAGACCTTCACGTCCGTCGGTTCCGTGAGATGCTTCTGCCGCTCCCGCCGGGCCGCCTCCCAGGCCTCCCGCTTCTGGGCCAGCTTGCGCAGGGTCTCGATGGCCTGGGTGGGGTTCAAGCCCTTGGGACAGGCGTCGATGCAGTTGAAGATGGTGTGGCAGCGGTAGACCCCGTCGGTGTCGCTCACATCCGCCAGCCGCTCCCCTGGGATGCTGTCCCGGGGATCCATCACCCGCAGGAAGCTCTTGAGCAGGGCATGGGGGCCGATGTACTCCTTGGTCATCCCCACCACGGAGCAGGCCGAGTAACAGGCCCCACACATGATGCAGGTCTCCGCGTTGTGGAGCGCCTCCACCTCCTCCGGGCTCATGCGGAACTCCTTCTCCGGGATGTCGTCCGGCGGCACCAGCCAGGGCTTCACCCGCAGATACTGCTTCCAGAAGCTGGTGCGATCCACCACCATGTCCTTGATGATGGGCAGGTAGGGCAGGGGCTTGATGGTCACCCGGCCATGGTGGTCCAGGCTCTTGGAGAGAGGCGTGTGACAGACCAGCTTGTTGGAGCCGTTCACGTTCATGGCGCAGGAGCCGCAGATGGCGTGCCGGCAGGACTTGCGGAAGGTCAAGCTGCCGTCCAGCTCCGTTTTGATGTACTGGAGGGCGTCCAGGAGGGTCGTCTCCGGGGACATGGGCACCTCGAACTCCTGCATGTAGGGCTTCTCGTCCACGTCCGGGTTGAAGCGCTGCACCCGCACGACGGCCTTGTCCCCCTGCTGGATGGCCTCCGGCGTCTTGCGTTTGAAGATGAAATTCAGCATCGGTCTTGCTCCTTGACGGCGGGAAAGATCAGTTCGACAAGCGAGGAAAAAACCGGTGGGATGGGAATCGGGGCACTCTTCCAACTTCCAACTCCCAACTTCTAACTTCCAACTCCCACCTCCCGACTCCCAGCCCCTCCTAGTACTTTCGCTCCTGGGGCGGGAACTTGTCCCAGTAGATGGTCACGTCCTTGTAGCTCAGCTTGGGACCGTCGTCGCTCTTGTGGGCCAGGGTGTGCTTCAGCCAGTCCTCGTCGTCCCGCTTGGGGAAGTCCTTGCGGAAATGGGCCCCCCGGCTCTCGGTCCGGGCCAGAGCCCCGGTGACGATCACCTCGCTGAAGGTGAGCAGGTGCTGGGCCTCCAACGTGGCCAGGAGATCCGTGTTGAAACGGCGGCTCTTGTCCATGGTCCGGGCGTTCTTGAAGCGCTCCTGGAGCTGCTTGATGTCCCGCAGGGCCGTCTCCAGCCCCTCCTTGGTGCGGAAGACGCCGCAGTTGTTGGTCATGGTGCTCTTCAGCTCCTGGGCGATGTGCTCCACCGACTCGGTGCCCGGGTTGTCCAGGAGCGCCTTCACCCGCTGCCGGTTGCGCTCCGCGGGGTCCCCGCTGATGGGCTGGAGCTCAGCCCCGCCCTTGATGAACTCGGCGATGGCCCGGCCCGTGCGTCGACCATAGACCGAGGCCTCCAGCAGGCTGTTGGTCCCCAGGCGGTTGGCCCCGTGCACGCTCACGCAGGCCACCTCCCCCGCCGCGTAGAAGCCCACGATGGGCGTTCCCTGCGCGTCGGCAATGACCTGGCCGTTCACGTTGGTGGGGATGCCGCCCATGCTGTAGTGGGCCGTGGGCTGGATGGGCACCGGCGCTTCGATGGGATCCACGCCCACGAAGTTGATGGCGATCTCCCGCACCTGGGGCAGCCGCTTCAGGATCTTCTCCCGGCCCAGGTGGCGCATGTCCAGGTAGATGCCCTGGCCGTCCGGGCCGATGCCCCGCCCCTCGTCGATCTCCGTCTGCTCCGAGCGGCTCACCAGGTCCCGGGGCGCCAGCTCCATCTTCTCCGGCGCGTACTTCTCCATGAATCGTTCGCCCAGCTTGTTGATCAGGTAGCCCCCCTCACCCCGGCAGGCCTCGCTCATCAGGATGCCGTGGCGGTAGAGGCCGGTGGGGTGGAACTGGACGAACTCCATGTCCATGAGGGGTGCGCCGGCGTCGTAGGCGATGGCCACCCCATCCCCGGTGTTGGCGAAGGCGTTGGAGGTGATCTTGAAGGCCCGGCCGTAGCCGCCGGTGGCGAACATGACCGCCTTGGCCCGCAGAGTGTGGATCTCGCCGGTGAGCACGTCCAGGGCCACCACGCCCTTGCAGACGTTGTCCTGGATGATCAGGTCCATGAC
>WGCB01000088.1 GCA_015494005.1 Caldilineaceae bacterium | reverse complement strand
CGGTGCTTCTCTACGCGGCCTACTTCGCCGCACTCCTGGCCACGGACCAGTAGGTGCCGTCCGTGGCCAGGAGTGCGGCGAAGTAGGCCGCGTAGAGAAGCACCGGCACCGTGAAGGCCAGGAGGTGAGGCCGCTCCAGCCCGCCTTCCTGGCCTTGCCAGCGCTGCAGCAACCCCTCCCCGACCAGGGCCGCCAGGACCATGGCCCCGGCCATCCCCAGCTGATAGCCCCGCTCGAAGTCCAGCACCGTCATCCCCAGGGTGTTCAGGGTGAAAAGCAGGGCAAATCCCCCCACCGGCAGCCGCCACCGTTTCGCCACAAAGAGCAGCGGCCCCACCCACAGCCCGGCCATGAGGAGGGTCCCGAAGAGCCCTGCGGCCTGGCCCACGTCCGTGCTGTAGAAGTGACGGGAACGACCGGCCAGGCGGCTGGTCACCGGGTGGGCGAACATCATGAAAAACGTCATGGTGGAGACCAGCAGGGTCAAGGAGAGCAGGGCCGGGCCCAGGTGACGCCAGCCTTCCGCCCGTCCAGGACGGCGCCAGGCCGCCCGCAGCGGGCCGGTGACGATGAGCGCGATGCCCAATCCCAGGAGCAGATGGGTGGGGCTGAGCAGGGCCTCCAGGTCCTCCTCGATGCCGAAGAGCTCGTGCCAGATCAGGTCCCCCACGCCGCCGCCAGCGAAGACCAGGCAGCCCAGGAGGGAGAGCTGGTAGCCATCCGGGATGGCCCGCTCCCAGGGCAGCCCCTGGCGCCGGTTCAGCCCCAGGATGGCCAGCAGGGCCAGCGCAGTGAGGGCGAACCCGGCGTAGAAGAAGCCGTGCCAGGGGGTGAAGAAGGAGTCGTCCACCCGGCCGTGGTTGTGGGCCCAGCCGTCCAGGAAGAGGCCGCCCACCAGCAGCCCGCTCAGGCCGACCATCAGCCAGTCCACGGCCAGGGCTGGAGGACGGGTTGGTTGACTGGTTGATTGGTTGATTGGGGCTTCCCTCACCTTGTCACCCTGTCATTCCCGGCCATCTTCACCTACTCCCCGTCTCCCTGTCTCCCCGTCTCCGAGTCTCCTGATCTGCCCACCGGCCGCCGGGGATCCGTGATCCACTCGCTCCAGGAGCCGGCGTAGAGGCGAGGGAAGCCCAGGCCGGCGTGGACCATGGCCAGGACATTGTGGGCCGCGGTGACGCCAGAGCCGCAGTAGAAGGCCACCTGCTCCGGGGCGCGCTGGGCCAGGAGCTCCTGGAAGCGGGCCCGCAGCTCCTCCCGGGGCAGAAAACGCTGGTCCGGGGCCAGGTTGCGGGCGAAGGGCAGGTTCACCGCGCCGGGGATGTGCCCGGCCACCGGGTCCAGGGGCTCCACCTCGCCCCGGTAGCGCTCGGGAGCCCGGCTGTCCACCAGGAGCAGGTCCGGCGCCCCCAGCTTGGCCAGGACCTCCTCCACCTGGACCAGCAGCTCCGGCCGAGGACGGGGCCGGAAGCGGGCCGGTGATCGCTGCTCCACCCCCGCCTGCACGGGATAGCCTGCGGCCTGCCAGGCCGTCCAGCCCCCGTCCAGGACCGCCACCCGGTCGTGCCCCAGCCAGCGCAGCATCCACCAGAGCCGGGCCGCGATGGCCCCGCCCCGGTCGTCGTAGGCCACCACCTGGGTCTCCGGTCCGATGCCCCAGGCCGAGAGGCGCTGGGCGAACTCCTCCACCCCGGGCAGGGGATGGCGACTGGTCCGCCCGGGCAGGATGGGGCCGGAGAGGTCCTCGTCCAGGTGGGCATAGACCGCGCCGGGGATGTGGGCCGCCCGGTAGGCCCGGCGACCGGCCTCGGTGTCGTCCAGGGAGAAGCGGCAGTCCACCACGGCCCAGGCCGGCTCCCCCAGGTGGGGCCGCAGCTCCTCCGGCGAAATCAGCGTGCTGTACTCCGCAGGCATGGCACTCACCTCGCTTTCAGGGTGTCCGGCCACCCTCACTGCCCGGTGATCTCCCCCAGATCCACCTCCTGGCCTCGCTCCGCGGAGCGCAGGATCCCCTCCAGAAGCAGGGCCACGGTCAGGGCCTCCTGGGGCTGGACGATGGTGGCGCCGGGTTCGCCGTCCAGGTAGCGGACGAAGTCCCGGATCATGCGGGCGTAGGAGCCAGGGCCGCCCCGAGGCAGCTCCGGCTGGATGGTCATCGGCTGGCCGTTGAGCTCGGTGTAGAGGGTGAGCCGCTCGCTCCCCTCCACCAGGCCGCCCCCGTCCGTGCCGTAGATCTGGGTGAGGAACTCCTCCGGGTAGTGGCTGGCCCAGGCCACCTCCAGCTGGAGCACCGCGCCGTTCTGGAAGCGGATGAAGGCCCAGGCGAAATCGTCCACGTCGAAGCGGGCCTGGGCATCCGGCGCCTGCTTGTCGATGCCCCAGCCGCCCAGCCCCTTGGCTCGGGGGCCGAACATGGCCTTGGTCACCCCGCTCACCCTCACCGGCTGGGGGTAGCCCATGAGGTAGAGGGCCCGGTCCAGGCTGTGGACGCCGATGTCCAGCAAGGCGCCGGCCCCGGCCAGCTCCTGGTTGGTGAACCAGCTGCCGTAGCCGGGGATGCCCGTGCGCCGGTTCCAGATGGAGCGGGCCGCGTAGATCTCCCCGAAGAAGCCGGCGTCCGCCTGGGCTTTGGCCGCCTGCATGGGGGTGGACCAGCGGAAATGGGTGCCCACGGTGAGCACCCGGCCCCGCTCCCGGGCCAGGGCCATCATCTCCTGGGCGTCCGCGTAGGAGAGGGCCAGGGGCTTCTCGCAGAGGACATGGGCCCCGGCCTCCAGCGCGGCCAGGGTCATGGGCTTGTGGAAGACGTTGGGCGTGGCCACCACCACGATGTCCGGCCTCTCCCGGCGGAGCATCTCCTGGTAGTCGGTGTAGACGTGGGGGATACCGGCCTCCTGGGCCACTTCCTGGGCCCGGGCCTGGTTGACATCGGCCAGGGCCACGATGGTCACGTGGGGCAGGGCCTGGAAGCCGGGGATGTGGGCTCGCTGGACCACGAAACCGGCCCCGATGATGGCCACGCGCCAGGTTCGATCTGGGCTGCTTGCTGCGGATGATGTCATGGACGCCTGCCTGTTCGATCTGGGTGGGATGCTCAGTGGAGTGAGAAGTGGACGGAAAAGTCAGGCTCTGGGGTTCAGCGGGCCTTGATCAGCGCCTCCAGGTCGTCAAAGAGGACGGCGTGGATCTGCTGGGGGCCGTGGACGCCCAGGGTCAGGTTCATCTCGATGTCCGCGGACTTGCTGGGACCGGAGATGAGCACCACGTTGGCGCTCTCCCGCAGGAAGTCGGTCAGGTCGCCCTCCTTGCGCCGTTCGGTCAGCCAGCTCTCCACCGTGGGGTAGAGGCGGCTCAGGGGGATGAGGGCGATGTGGCGCAGGGGGGTGAGGCTGGCGGCCCGGCTCTTCCCTGGCCCCGCGGCCACCAGGATGGTGCCGGTGCTGGCGAAGGCCGCATCCGCCCCGGTGATCCCTACCCGCACGGGATAGATCGTCTCCCGCTCTTTGGGGTCCTGGAGGTCCTGGGGCACGATCAGCCTGAAATCCAGGTCCTTCAGGGCAGGGGCCAGGCCGGGGATGGGCAGAGTCTCCGGCTCCCAAAGGAGGAGGTTCCAGTCCAGCTCCTGGATGGACACCTTGGTGCGCCGGGCCGCCTGGTCCTCCTGGAGCCAGGTGAGGAGCTGGGCGATGACGGCCATGCGGGCCTCGGCCACCGTCTCCAGGATGCTGTAGCTGCCGTGGAGTTTCTTCAGCTCCTGGCCAAAGCGCTCGGCCAGGGCCCAACGATCCCCCTCCGCCTGGGTGACGGCCATGCGGGTCTCGGCGGTCAGGGGCGGGGGGTTCTCCGGTGGGAAGCGCAGGTCGTAGCGCTTCAAGGTGCGACGCAGTCGGTTCAGGATCTCGTCTCGAGAGGACATGGGGCTGGGATTCGGAAGTTGGAAGTTGGGAGCTGGAAGTTGGGAGTTGGTCGGTCAGTCCCGTTGGCGCAGGGCCATGCGGGCCTGCCACCACTCGCGGAAGCTGGTTTTGGCGAAGGGCGGAAAGTCCCGGCTTTGGGTCCAGGCGTTCAGGGGCGGGGGCAGGAAGTGGATGTTGCCTCCGCTGAGGCTGGCCAGGGCGTTGCTGGCCGTGCTGGCCAGTTTCCCGGCTCGCTCGAAGTTCTCCCGGCTG